>CAIYFF010000127.1 GCA_903925435.1 uncultured Planctomycetota bacterium
GCGACGACGTATGCGTTTCGCGATGGCGCGTTCGACGGCAAGCTCGAAGTGATGCAGCCCAATGCCGTCGTGTGGGACGAAACGACGAATGCGACCTGGGGCATGCAGTTCTTCTGGCCGCTGCGATTTGAGTATCTCGTCACGTGGCTCGACCAGGACTATCAGACGGTCATCATTGCCCGCACTCGGCGCGACTACGCGTGGATCATGGCGCGCAGACCGGATCTCGCCCCCGAGCAGGTGACAAAGCTGATCGAAGAACTCGGCAAGCAGGGCTACGACACGACCAAGGTGCGCGTCGTGCCGCAACGGTGGCCTGACCCTGGGCACCCGGTGCAGTGGCGCGCGCAGGCCTGATTCGTCACACACTTCCCTGACAAGTTGCCCGACCCGGTCGGCTACGGTGCGCCCCTTGTCGCGGCACCCGCCGCGCACGCGTTCCTCATGCAAAACCCCCGCATCCTCGCCATTCTCGCCGCCCTTGCCGTCATCGGAGGCGTGGCCTTCTGGTTCGGCGGAAACGCCGGCGGCGAAGTCGCTGCCCCGACGATCGAGTCCGCCAGCGCTTCGGACCAGCCCACCACCGACGCGCCATCTGTGGCGCAGGGCGACGGCGCCAAGCAGGACGAGAAGGCACCTGAGGTCGTTCGCACTTCGGTCGCTGCTTCGCCAGCGCCAACCGCAACCGGCGCGGCGCTCGTCGGCAAGATCACGGATGAGCAGGGCCTGCCGATCGCGGGCGCCACGGTGAGCACGGGGATCACGGCGGCGTTCTCGCCGCGCTCGTTTGGCACCGGCGACTTCGACTGGCAGGACGCCAACAAGATGGCGCAGCGGATGCGCGAACGCGTGGCGTCGCGCATCGAAGTGACGACGGCGCAGGACGGCACGTTCCGCCTCGTGCCAGACGGCGAAGGCGCGCAATTGCAGATCGAAGCCAAGGCGCGCGCGTTCCAGGTCACGAGCAAGTTCGTGGATCGCCCGACGACGAAGGACGTCGATGTTGGCGCGCTCACGCTGCCGCGCGGCGCAGTGGTCGCGGGGCGCGTGATCGACAATGCCAACAACCCGATCGAAGGCGCATCGGTGATGCGCATCGCGGCGCAGAGCGGTGGTCAGGGCAATGCCGGCGGCCAAGGCGGCATGCGCTTTGGCGGCGGCGGCCCCTTCGGCGCGATGATGGGCGGCAACGGGATGGACATGATCCCGGGCGAGATGCTCGACGTGATGCGCGGCTTCTTGGGCGATGTGCTCACCGACGCAGAAGGCCGCTTCGAGATGCCCAACGCCGCGCCGGGCGAGTTCTCGCTGCGCGTGCGCCACAAAGAACATCCATCGGCCGCGCGCGAAGGCCTCACGGCTGCGCCGGGCGAGACGGTCCCTGAGCTGTTGATCGTGCTCGCCGTGGGCGCGGACATCCGCGGCGTGGTGAAGTCGATCCCCGAAGGCACGAAGGACGTGCGCGTGCTGTGCGCGCCGGCAGACAACCCGCTCGCCGTAGCGACGGGCGGTGGCACTGGCGGCAACAACCAGTTCACGCAGATGGGCGCGCAGTTCGCCGAAATGATGGGCGACTTCGCGCTGACGGCAGAACGCTCGGCGGAGCCCTTGTCGGACGGCAGCTTTGCATTGCGCGGCCTGCCCGTCGGCAAGCGCTATCGCGTGTGGGTCACGCAAGGCGCGCGCGGCTTCCTCAACAACAACGTCTGCAGCCAGCGCGTCGAAGTCGCGAGCGGCGCAACGGGCGTCGAATTGCTCTATGACCCGGGCATCATTGTCACGGCAAAGATCGTCGACAAGCAGACGACGCAGCCTGTGGAGTCGATGATCGTTCGCCATCAATTCGACGGCGGCAACGACATGATGGCGATGGCCCAGGGCTTCATGAGCATGGGCGGCCAAGTGCGCACGTATCCCGACGGCAACGTGACGATCCCAGGCCTGCGGCCGAAGAAGGACCAAAAGCTCCGCGTGACGATCGAGACGATCGGCTACGGCAAGTTTGAGCAACGCGACATCCAACTGCCCGCGAGCGGGACGATGGACCTCGGCACGATCGCGCTCGAAGCCAACCCAACGGTGCGCGTCGAAGTGCGCAACAAGCAGGGCGCGCCGGTCGCAGGCGCGTCGGTGCGCTTGCGTTCGCAAAGCGGCGCCGGCGGCAACGACATGAACTCGCGCATGCAGCAGTTCATGAACCAAGGCGGCAGGCGCGGCGGCCGCAACATGGGCCCGTTTGCCAACATGATGGGCGGCGGCATCGGCACGCAGAAGACCGACGACAAGGGTGTCGCGCTGCTCAATCAGCCGACGGGCGCGTTCTCCGTCACCGTCGATGACGATGGCTACGCGGAGTATCGCAGCGCGGAGCTGCAGCCGTCGGACAAGACGATCGCGCACGCAGCGACGCTGATGCGCGGTGGCTCGGCGCAAGTGACCGCGCTCGACGGCGAAGGCAACCCAATCGCCAATCCGCGCATCGAGCGCCAAGACCCGAACGGCGACAACGACACGCAGGGCGGCAATGGCGAAGGCGTGACGACGTTTGAGAAGCTGACGCCGGGCGAACACAAGTTCCGCATCGCGTCGAGCAACCAGAACCCGATGCAGGGCATGTTCGGCGGCGGCAATCGCCGCGGCGGTGGCGGCGGCGGTGGCGCAACGACACCCGAAGCAGAGTGGACCGTCGTGCAGATCGTCGACGAGCAACGCTCCGAGGTCACGCTGAGCAAGGCGGCAAGCGCCACGCTCGCCGGCATCGTGCGCGAGAACGGCATGCCCGTGAGCGGCGCGCGCGTGCAGTTCGTGAAGGGCGCGTCCGACGAGCCGCAGCAGGCTTCTAGTGATCCGGTCGCAGACCTGATGCGCAATGCAGGCGCGCAGTTTGGCGGCGCGCGCGGTGAGCGCACCGACGGCGAAGGCCGCTACACGCTGAAGGAACTGCCCGCCGGCGCGCATCGCATCCGCGTGTCGCTCGACGGTCGCAGCATGCCGCTCACGGCTCAAGTCGTGCTGCGCCTGGGCCAGAACACGTTCGACGTCACGCTCGACTCCGCGTCGGTCGCTGGCGTCGTCGTCGATCCAGACGGCAAGCCCGTCGCCGAAGCGAGCGTGCGCGTGAGCGCCGCGGATGACACGTCGCTCAACATGCAGGAGTTGATGCAGGGCATGCCGTTTGGCGGCCGCGGCGGACGCGGAGGCATGGGCGGCATGGGCGGCGGCGCGCAGGTGACGACGGATGCCGAGGGCCGCTTCGAATTGAAGGGCGTGCAACCGGGCGCATCGCTCGTCGTGCGCGCAAGCAAGGCAGGCTTTGCCGGCGGCGAGTCAGCGCCGATCGAAGCTGCGGCCGGCGGCAGCAAGTCCGACGTGCGCGTGCAGTTGATGAAGGGCGCCACGGTCAACGTGTCGCTGTCGACGAGCCAGGCATTTGCGTTCGTGATCGCGACCTATGACGGCACGGACGCAAAGGGCGTGCAGCCCAAGGCGGCGATGGCCAGCAACGGCAAGGCGGCGCTCGAGGGTCTGCGACCCGGCACGTGGCGCATCACGATGCGCCAGGGCATGGGTGGCATGATGGGCGGTCGCGGCGGCGCGGGTGGCAATCAGAACGCCGGCGGCAACAACGACCCGGTGCAGATCGTCACGGTGATTGCGGGCCAGACGATCGACGTCACGCTCTGACGCGCAATCCTGCCGCGCGCCTCACGGCGCGACTGTGAACGCGAGCGCGTTGCCAAGGCGCAGCGCGCCCGTTCGCTCGACGCCGAGCGCCTGCACCGCGAACGGCAAGCCCGCGAAAACCGGGTCCACCGGCACCGCGACTGCGACGTCGAAGCGTTGCGCCGACGTGCCGCTGCCCGTGAAGCCACTCCACTGCAGCGCGGCGGTCTGCGCATCCAGCAGCAGATCGCCAAACGGAGTCGGCAGCGCCGGCGCGAGTGACGACGCGAAGCCAACACCTGCGAAGCCCGCTTCTGCAGCGACGGACAAGCGCGTTGTCTGACCGACTGCGAACAGGCCCGACGCGAAGACCTGCGGAGCCACGAACTGCTGGCTCGCGCTCACGAGTCGCGCGTCGCCACGCGGCGCCGGGCCAAACACCGCGTCGAGGCCCAGCGGCCCATTGCGCAGCCAGCGATCGAACCAACCGAGCGTGATCGCCATCGACCGCGCAAACACTGCATTGTCGGTCGCCGAGCCAAGCGAGAACGCGCACACGTTGAGGTGCGTGCATTCGTTGTTCATCAGGTAGTAGGACTTGGCGTCGTCATAGCCCGTGAGCGACGCGTAGTAGGGTTGCGCATAGGTCGCTGCTGGCGCAATCGAATCCCCTTGCCCCACCACGATGCCCATGGGAACGCGGACCGCTGCTGCATTGCTGCCGCGCGGCGTCACCGGCGCCATGCCAAAGCCGCATTGGTAGCCCGGATTGTTCGACAGCACATTGCCGACGTTGCCGCCACCCATCGAATGGCCGAGCAATCCCGCGTTGCTCATGTCGAGCGCTCCAAAGAATGGACTCGCCGACGACGCATTGGCCGCGACCAGCGCCGCATACAGCGCGCGGCCGTCATACTCCTGCCCCTGGTTGTCGAACTGCATGGTGTTGCTCATCACGGCAATGAAGCCACTGCTCGCGAGCGCATTGCCGACCGGCGCGTAGTTGTTGCCGACCGCCGCGAAGCCATGCAAGAACACGACGACGGGCCAACCGCCCGTTCGCGGCAACACCGCAGCATTGGTCCCTGCGACCGCCGCAGGGTAGTGGACGCGCGCAGTCAGGTTGGCGGAGCCCTGGCCCGTCGTGTTGGGCAGGCTCACGTCGCGGATGCCGACCGCGAGGGGCGACTGGGCCGCGAGCGGGACAGCGAAGAAGAACAACGAGGCGAACAACGTGCGCATGGACGATCCTGTCGCGGCAGCCTGCCCGACCCGTGCATTCGGGTCCGCGGCGGACGGCGCGCGCACAGGGTATCCGTCATCCCGAAGCCCGGCCCATCATGGTTCCCGGGCCAAATCGCCCTGCCGAGCGCTGTTTTCTGCCGAGAGCAAGTCGAAGCGCGCCCTCCGGTGCGGCATCTTGTTGGCCGATGCGCGCGTTCCGACTGCTCTGGCTCCTCCACCGATGGATCGGCGTGGGTGTCGGCGTCGTGCTGCTCGTGACGGCGGCCACCGGCTTCTTGTTGCTCAAGAAGAAGGACTGGGCGTGGATCCAACCGCCTGTCACGGTCGGCGTGCCAGGCCCCGCGTCCGCGCTAAGGCCACTGCAAGACGTGTATGCGGCGGTGTTCGCGCTGGGCCTGCCTGAGTTCCGAGTGGAAGAGGACATCGCTCGCATCGACTTCCGTCCATCGCAGGGTGTCCACAAGGTCACCAGCAAGCGCGGCAACCTCGAGGTCCAGGTGTGCGCCACGACCCTGCGCACCAGCGAGCCGCGCCCGCGCGCCAGCGACCTGCTCGAGCAGATCCACGACGGCTCGTGGTTTGGCAACGCGATGCACGCGTTCGTCAGCCCTGTCGCTGCGCTGGCGCTCCTGTTCCTGTCGCTGTCCGGCTACTGGATGTGGCTCTGGCCCAAGTGGCTGCGCAGGAAATCGCGCGTCACGGAGGCGACCCGTTGAACCCGCGCCCGAGTTCACCTAACCAGCGCGCCACGGTTCTGCCGTCCGGAACTCGCACCGAACGAAAACCGAAGCACCCGCTGCTCTCGTCGCACGCGGCGTCACTCCAAAGCCCCTATCGCTCGCGATGACCGACTCCCCTCACGGCCGTCCAGCCTGGAAGCAGTATCTGCGCCTGATCCGGCCAGAAGCCGGCGACCTCGGCGTCATGCTCGTCTA
>CAIYFF010000128.1 GCA_903925435.1 uncultured Planctomycetota bacterium
AGCAAGGTGTCGTTCCTGACGTGCTCGTGCTCGGCAAGCCGCTCGGCAACGGATTCCCGCTCGCAGCCGTCGTGACGACGGAGGCGATCCGCGACTCGTTCTCGCATGGCCCCGAGTTCATCAGCACGTTTGGCGGCAGCACGGTCGCGTGCGCGGCGGGCCTCGCGGTGCTCGACGAACTGCGCGACGGATCCCTGCAGCGCAACGCAAAGCGCCAAGGCGAACGCATGCTGCAGGGCCTGCGCGCGATGCAGCGCGAGCACCAAGCGATCGGCGACGTGCGCGGACTCGGATTGTTCCTCGGCATCGAAATGGTGAACGACCGCGACACCAGGGCGCCGGCGCCCAAGCTCGCGCGCTACGTGAAGGACCGCATGCGCGAGCGCCGCATTCTGATCGGCACCGATGGCCCGTACGACAACGTGATCAAGATCCGGCCGCCGATGACGTTCGACGACGCAGCGACAGACCTGCTGCTCACGGAGATCGCTGCGATCTTCCGCGAGGATGGCGCACAAACAGAGTGACCAAGCGATGGCGGCCGACGTGCAACCATCGCAGACTGCTCCGATGCGACTCCTCGCGCAGCGCCGCAACGTTCTCCTAATCGCGCTCATCCCGGCTGCGCTCGCCGCGTGCGAAGGTTCGCAGCCTGTGCGTGGCGCGATGCAGGTCCAATACGCGCGCGTAGGCGACAAGGACAAGCCCAACTCTGCGCTCGGAGTGTCGCTGCACAAACTCGGCAGCGACGAGAACAAGGTCGGCTGGTTCGTCGATGCGCGCTTTGCCAACGAAGGGTCCGCGGATGGCGTCGAGTATCCCAGCGCGCCGATCAACGCATCCGCGCATCCGATCACGGACATCGCGACGTTTGCGGCGAGCGCGCATGTCGGGCCCACGTTCCGCGCCACGGACGGACTGTGGTTTCATGCGGGCCTCGGCCTTGGCTACATGCAAAGCGCAACCGAGCGCTTCGACGGGTCGTTCACGCTGAGCCCCAACGGCTACTACCACTATGCGGATGACCCGACGATGCAGGGCTCTGCGACGGCCGGCGCGATGTGGATGCCCGTAGACGGAATGGTGATCGGCGTGGGCTACGACCTGTTCTTCGAAGGCGCCGTGTTCGGCATCGGCTTCACGTTCTGAACGACGCGCTGCGTCACTTCGGATCGTCGTCGAGCCCGTGCTTCTTGCGCATCGAGGCAAGGAACGCATCCATCGTCATGCCGCCGCCCTTCTTCTCGGGAAGCGCAGGCGCCGCGCGCTTATGCGCCGCGAGAAAGGCTGGCCAGTCATCCCAACCCGCGAGTCGCCGCGGCGCGGCGCCGCCCGCGCGAAGCTGCCGCACTTCGAGCACAGAGCCGCCGACCGCGAGCACCACTTCTCGCGTATCGGCGCAGCACAACACGATCTCGTCGTAGATCACGTTGCCCAGCTCCTGCTCGATGCGCTCGCGCGAGTCTTGATCGGGCACGACGAACGCGCCCAGATCGATGCTCGCGCCTTGCTCGCGCCCCCACCGCTCCCACGCGCTGCGGTCGTAGAGGCCAAAGCGCGGCTTCGGCGCGCGGAACGGCGCGATGACGCCCTGTCGCTCGCGCACGTGCTGCAGGAAATGCTCCGGCAACTTCACGTCGTGACGCTCGACGTAGTGCGCGAGTCCTTCGGGCCAAACAAATGCGCCATCCGTGAGATCGCGCGAGCCCATCGCTTCTTCGCCACACTCGAACCTGCAGTACGAGGGCTCGGGGTAATCGACGAGCGGCGTTCCGCTGCGCAGATACGAGAGCACGAGCGCACGGTCGGACTCGCTCCACTTCGTCACAAGGCGCTGCGGCCTCGGCAACGACGAAGGAGCGAGATCGTGGAACCACCACCCAATCGTTTCGAGCCGTTGCATGCGGCCCGCGATCTTGGCGACTGCCGCGCGCGCTGCAATGCGCAGCGCGCAACGATCGTCACTCAGCGCGCACTTCGAACACGAGCAGGCCGAGGTCGCGAACGTCGGCGGACCCATTCAGGTCCTTCGGCTTCGTCGTCTCGGACTCGATCGTCACTTCGAGCAACGTGTCGCGCGGCAAGTCCATCGGCAGGTCGAAGCGCAACTCGGTGATCGCGCCGCCCACCGTGGCCTTGCCGAGTTCGCGCGCTTCCGCGAACAACGTCACCTGGTGCGGACGCAGCGGGCTCGCGGCCTTGCACACGAGCGTGGTCGCTGCCGTGGTCGGCTGCACGTAGACCTGCGCCTGACCACCGCACCAGCGGTATGCGGGACCGTTCTGCTGCGGACGTTCGACGCCGTAGAAGCCGACGCCGAGCACGCCTTCGTCGGTCTCGCCCATCACCACCGCAGCGCGCTTCGGCGCGGCGTTGCGGTCGAAGCCGCGGCCGATGAAGTGCTTGCCGCCGCGAACTCCCGGAGCGACGACAGCGCCGCACTGCATCGAGAACACGATGACTCCGAGGTCGCGGATGTCCGTCGACAGCCCAGCCTGCTTTGGCGTGATGGTCTGCGACTCGATCGTGAACTCGAGCAACTCGCCCTTCGGCAAGTTGTCCGGCAACGCAAAGCAGTAGTCGCCCGCGTGCTCATCGACCGTGCACGTGCCGAGCAGTTCGCCTTCGGCGTAGAGCTTGATCTCGTGCTTCTCGATCGGCGACGCAAGCCGCAGATAGAGCGCCTTCGCGTCGTTCGCCGGCGCCAGGTAGAACCACGCGCGGCCCTTGCACCAGCGGTAGGCGCCCTTGCTGCCTGGCGGGTTCTCGAGCGTGTGCCAACCGGATCCGATCGATCCGTTGTCGCTCTCGCCCATCACGATCTGCGTGCGCGGCTTCGCCGAGAATCGATCGTGGAAGTTGTCGACGTCGCCTTGGTGGCCGCCTTCGTTGATGCCCTTCACGAGGAAGCGGCGCCCCACTTCGGCGGACACGGCGCGGAGACGCTGCGTCGTGTGACGGCGCCAGAACAACTGCGGCAGTCGCCACAGATTCCAGCTCCACGCTTGCTTGATGATCTTCGCGATCTGGCCGTGGAACTCGGGATTGTGATTGTCTGCGACCGCCTTCTCGAGCCACGCAACGCGACCCTTGTCGTACTTGCGGATCTTGGGCAGCACGGAGAACAGCGACTTCCAATCGAGGTTCTTGACCAGCGTCGCCCACCGATTGCGCTCGCTCATGAAGCGACGGCGGTAGAGACGGCCCGGCGTGGCGCCGGTGTCGCC
>CAIYFF010000129.1 GCA_903925435.1 uncultured Planctomycetota bacterium
CGAGCGCCTCGCGGACATCGACGTGCACGATGCCACGTTCGAGCCGCGCAAACTCGCTCCAATGCGGCTCCTCGGACACGAGCACCAACGGCACGCCCTGCAATTCGTCTCGCATCGTGCAGTAGATCCGTTCGAGCAACTGCCACTCCGTCGCGCGATTGCGCTGCCAGGCAGCAAAGCGCGACTGCCACATGCGCTTCTCCACCGCGGCGTAGAGCATGCTGTTCTCAAGGAGCCATGAGCTGTCGAGATGCGAAGCGCGCAACGCGAGATCGCCGCGCAGCAACACGAACTGCGGCTTGATGCGGCCATAGGCCTCGTCTGTGCTCGACTCCCACAGGTCGTTGTCGCAGTAGACGCACACAACCGCTGCGGGCGTGATCTCCTGGCGCAGCTGGCGCAGCAGCAGCAGTTCTTGGTCGGCGCCGTAGCCAGCGACCGCTGCGTTGCGAACATCCCACTCGGGATGCGCGGCCTGCAAGCGCCCGGAGAAGCTCTGCTCGCACTCAACGCCCCAACCAAACGCATTTGAGTCGCCGAGCACGAGGATGCGCGGTCGCTCCGAGTCGTTGGGCCACTCCGGGCCTCGAAACCCGCGGCTATGAATTGCAACCTCGACGTCGAACTCGTCGGTGCAGTGGCGTGCTCGCGAGTTCGGGCGGTAGGACCAACCAAGCGCGGGATCGAACCGCACATATGCCGTGTTGGTCGTGGGCCCGAGCCCTCCGGCGCGGAGAGTCCGGTAGGCAATCTCACCCAGCACCGCGGCCACGCACGCGCCGATGGCCACCGCGAGCACACGGAACCAAACCCGACTGTTGGATAACGCGAACACGGGGAGGGTCGCCATGGCGCCCTGCGCACGTGTGCCGGAACCTCCGGCGACATCGGGCAGATGGGCGCAGAGACTCCTTGTCCCGCGATGGCGATTCCTCACGCGGGCGCGTGGGAAAATCAGCCCGCCAACGATCTGTTACATCGTTGCGTCAACCGTCGAACAGGCTCCGCGCCCGGGCCAAGGCTCCTGCTTGCGCCGCCGCGAACGCCAAGAACCGCGGCTTTCGCCGATTCATCGCGACGGACGCATGGCCGGGAGCCCAAACCTCGCCTCCGGCAGCCCGCACCAGCGCCGCTCCTGCGGCGACGTCCCATTCGCTCTTGTTCCACACCGTCCACGTCGCGTCGGCAGCGCCCGCGGCGACGAGCGCGAGCTTGTAGGCCACGGAGCTGATCGACAGCACTTCGATGTCGTCCCGCTGCGTCCACTCCGACCACGCGCCTGCGCGCAGCTCGGAGCGGCTTGCGAGCACGCGAAGCGAGGAAGGCGGCGACACGAACGGCAACTGCGGCAGCCCTTCGACGTGCAGCCCCACTTCGCGTCCGCCCGTCACCGTCACGCCAGCAGCCGGGTTGCACACGCCACCGAGCACCGGCTCGCCATCCTCGACGAGCGCGATCGAGATCGCGTATTCGGGCCGCCCCGCAACGAAGCTCTTCGTGCCGTCGATCGGGTCCACGATCCAGACGCGGCGACACGAGAGCCGCGCGGGATCATCGATGGTCTCTTCCGACAGCCAACCCTCGCCGGGCTCGGGCAACATCGTGCGCAACAGGTCGTCGAGCTCGCGGTCCGCAGCCGTCACCGGCCCGTGACCTTCTTTGATCGTGTAGGCGACCTTGCCCCCCATGTGCCGGCGCAGCGCCGTCGCGGCCGCGTCGAGCGCGCGTCGCAGCCGTTCGAGATCGCGCGCGCGTCCGCTCATGCGGTGCCGCCGCCGCGCGCATCGCGCAGGCCCTCGTGCCACGGCGCTGGGTCCCATGTGCGCGCATGGACGACCTGATCCATCGCTTCCTCCGGCGTGCTCGCGACGGTGTAGATGCCGCGGTAGTGCGACTGGATGAAGCCCTGCTCGAAGCCGCGTTCGAGCATGGTCAGCATCGGATCCCAGTAGCCCTTGGTGTTGAGCAACACGACCGGCTTCTTGTGAAAGCCGAGCTGCTTGAACGACAGGATCTCCAACACTTCTTCCATCGTGCCCAGCCCGCCTGGCAACACGACGTAGGCGTCGCCGTTCTCGTCGAGACCGCGCTTGCGCGTGCGCATGTCGGTGACCGACTCCATCTCGCGCGTGTGCGGGCAGTGCACGTTCTTGTCGACGAACATCTGCAGGATCACTCCGCGCATCGCGCCGCCGCGAGTGCGCGCGCCGCGCGAGACGGCGCCCATCAGGCCAAAGCGGCCGCCGCCCCACACCAACTCAAAGCCGTGGTCCGCGATCAGCCATCCGAGGCGTTCCGCAGGCGCGAAGTAGTCCGCGTGGATCCGCTCGCTCGACGAGGCGTAGACAGTGACGCGGAACGGGCGGTCCTCTGGGCGCATCCGCGCATGCGACCCCAGCGGCAAGGTGCGCGCAAGCCGCGCGCAACAAGCAGCACGATCACTCAGCCGGACGTGCGCTTCGATTCGCCTGCGAGGAAGCGATCGAGCATCACGAGCCCACACCACGACATGCCGTCGCCGCACGCCTGCTCGACGAGCAGCTTGCGCGCCTCGGCGAGTGGCATGCGATGCACGGTGATCTGCTCGCTCGGCTCGAGTTCTTGGTGGTCGAAGCTGAGATCCTTGGCGACGAAGTAGTGGCAGATCTCGGTCGACAGGCCCTTGTAGGGCGAGAACCGGCCGATCGGGATCCAGGTCTTGGCGATGAGGCCCGCTTCTTCGTGCAGTTCCTTCTGCGCGACTTGCAGCGGCGTCTCGCCAGCCTTCATGCCGCCGATCGGGAACTCCCAGTAGTCGCCGCCGAGCAGGTAGCGATACTCGCGAACGAGCGCCGTCGTGCCGTCGTCGAACAGCGGGATCACGCCGCACGAGCCCGGCATGTCGATGTAGTAGTAGACCCCCTCGCTGCCGTCCGCCTGGGTGTAGCGGTCCTTGCAGTAGAGGTGCCACTGGTTCTGCACGAGCACTTCGCGGTGCAGACGTTGGAACGGGCGGCGGGTCATCGCGGCTGTCTCTTTGGTCACGCAGTCGAGATCGGCAGACCGATGGTCGCGCCCGAATGCACAGGCGGGCTCGAAACGAAAACGGCCCGACCGCGTGAGCAGCCGAGCCGTAAGTGGTTACCCCGCAAGGATTTGAACCTTGACAAACAGAATCAGAATCTGTTGTGCTACCGTTACACCACGGGGCAGCAACCAGGAGTCTTCGATCGGAAAGAACGGCCCTAAACCTCAGCGAATGCTGGAGTTTTGGTTACCCCGGCTGGACTCGAACCAGCAACCAACAGGACCAAAACCTGCTGTGCTACCAATTACACCACGGGGTAGTGGAGGGCGGGGAGGATAGCAACTCACCGGACGATGTCCACGGGTTGGATGCCCAGTTAGCGCGCGCCGATTCCCCGACCACCCTGCGGTTTTGCCAGGCTCAGGGAACGTGGCGCAGAACCGCGGCCAGCAACTCGATCGCGGCCCGCTCGCGCAAGAACTCGCGCCCCAGGTCCGGGAACCGCAGCGTCCACGTCGTGACCGCCCCATCGAGGCAGAGCCCGAAGCAGATCGTGCCGACCGGCTTCTCCGCGGTGCCGCCGCCGGGACCTGCGACGCCGCTCACCGAAAGCCCGAGTCGGGCCCCGATGCGCTCACACGCGCCGCGAGCCATCGCCGCAGTCACTTCCTCGGAGACGGCGCCGTGCCGCTGCAGCAGCGCCGGATCGACGCCGAGGGCTGAGATCTTGACGTCGTTGGCGTAGCTGACGACGGACCCCAGGAACACCGCCGAGACGCCGGGAACTTCGGCGAGCTTTGCAGAGAACAGGCCTGCGGTGCACGACTCGGCGGCCGCGACCGTGACCTTGCGGGCGACAAGGCGCAAGACCGCGAGTTCGGCGAGCGTCGCCTCGCCCTCCGCCAGGAGCCACTCACCGAGCAGCGGCCGGATCTGCGACGCGGTGTCCTCGCATGCGGCGGCTGCCGCTGCGCGATCGCGGCCGCGCGCAACGATGCGGATCGTCAACATGCCTCCGCTCGCTGTGACGCCGACCGCAGGTTCGCGGCCCGCCACCATGAACGGCTCGATGCGCTCGCCGAGCAGCGCCTCGCTCGGACCGAGCACGAGCAGACACTGCTGTGCGATCGGCTGCGCGCCGGGCAACTTCGCGAGCCACGGCGCGAGGTGATCTTCGGCGAGCCGCTTCATCTCGCGCGGCACGCCGGGGAACGCGAACAGTTCTGCGCGATGGATCCGCACGCGGAACGCGGGTGCGGTGCCGACCGGGTTGGACAGCACAACGGCGCTTGGCGGGAACTCCGCTTGCCGTCGATTGCTGTCCGGGATCGGACGATTGCGCGCGCGCAGGTAATCCTGGATCGCCTGCCACGACGGCGCGTCGAACCACAACGGGCCGCCCGCGATCTTGGCCGCCACATCGCGCGTGCGGTCGTCGAGCGTCGGCCCGAGCCCGCCAGTCGCGACGACGAGGTCTGCGCGCTCGCACGCTTCGCGCATCGCTGCTTCGAGCAACACAGGGTCGTCGCCGACAACGGTGAACCGCACGACCGCGACACCGTGTCGTTCGAGCAACTGCGCCAGCCAGCGCGCGTTGGTGTCGAGGTTCGATCCGTGGATCAGTTCATCGCCGATCGACAGGATCTCCGCAGTGCGCAGAGCCTCGCTCATGATGCGGCAGCAGCGGGCGGGTCGATCGGAACTTCGTGTCGCTTGCCGCGCGACGTCAACACGAGCCCGACGAGGTAGAGCAACAGCGTCGGCCCCGCCATCAGCAGCATGCTGAACGGATCCGGCGGCGTGATCACCGCGGAGATCACGAAGATTGCGAGCACGATGCCGCGCCAGTTCTTGGCGAGCGTCGAGTGCCGAACGAGCCCGACGCGCTGCAACGCAACCATCACCATCGGCAACTGGAACACAATGCCGAGCGCGGCGGTCATCGTGAACAGCAGCGTGAAGTACTGGCTCACGCCGAGCAGCGCCGAGACCTGATCGGTCTTCATCATCCGCACGAGCCAACCAAGGCCGTAGGGCACCGCGTAGAAGTAGCCGAACAACACGCCCGTGGTCAGCAGGACCATCGCGAACGGGAAGTAGCGATGGAAGATCTTGCGCTCGCGCTCGTACAGGCCTGCCGCGACAAAGGCCCACGCTTGCCAGATCACCACCGGCGAGGCCATCACGAACGCGAAGACGAAGGACGCCATCATGAACGTCCAGAAGTCGTCGAGGCCGCCGATTGCGACCAGCGTGTATGGCACCGGGAATCCCGTCTTGTCGGGCAGCAGCGCCGGCCAAGGGAACTGGCCGGCGAGGATCGTCTCGCCGTACTTGCGGCAGTTCGCGAGGAACTCGACGCCGAAGTCCGCATCGAGCACGCCAGCAGCTTCGCGCTGCTCCAACATCGCGACGTGGTCCAGGAACGCCTGCCGCCACAGGATGCGATACGGCTCGGTGATGATGCCCTGCACCTCGTCGTGGAACGGCAGCATCGCTACGACCGCGATCACGAGCGCGAGCACGGACCGGAACAGTCGCTTGCGCAACTCGTCCAGGTGGTCGCCAAACGCCATGCGCGGCAACTCTTCGGGCTCGGCGTAGGCCTCGCGGATTCTGGGATCGTCAAGCGCGACCATCGGGCGGCGCACGATAGCCCCACCGCGGGCGTGCGCCATCCGCGAGCTCACAGACGACGGTCAGAAAACGACGCGGGCCTCGACCACCCATGTGGTCGAGGCCCGCGCGAAGTGAGGTCGCGGCCAGGAGCCGCGCTACATCACGGCTTGACGATGTCGCGGATCTTGCGCATCGGGACGAACTCGACGCCGAGCATCGTCGCGGCCTTGTACTCCTCCGACTCCTCGACCTTCGTGAAGCCATCGCCGGCTTCGTTGATCGCGTCATCGCCAAGGATGACGGTGTCGATGCCCGGGCCCATCTTCGCGACAACGCGGTTGCCGAGGTTCTCGAGCAACTGCGTCAGCTGCGGCTTGTGGTACGGGTAGCTGAAGCGGCCCAGCAGGTAGATCGTGCGCTTGCTGCTCTGGCCGGGGCTGTAGAGATCGTTGTAGATCGCATCGCCGTCGCGGACCGGATCGCCGACTGCGTCGACGATGCCCGACAGCGAGACTTCGGCGCGGGTCTCTTCGACGCGCGTGACCGTGGCGTAACCCTTCACAGCCGAGCTGTTGAGGTTCTTGATCTGGAAGATCGTGCCCGGCTGCAGCATGTCCTTCTTGCCGAGGTTGATGAACGCGCTGTTCAGGCCGCTCTTGGCGACGAGGATCGAGCCGTCGGCGACGCTCGGCGGAACGCGCATCTTGTCCTTGTCGACGAGCGCGGTGTTGTGCATCTGCAGCTTGCCGATCTGGTTCTGCATCGACTTGCGCTCCGAGGTCCGGCTCTCCTTCTCCTCGGCGATCTGCGTGTCGCGGTCGCGCACGTTCTGCTGCAGCAGGCCGATGCGGCTTTCGAGTTCGCGCTTGCCGCTATCGAAGTCGGCGCGCGTCTGCTCGAGCGTCTGGCGCATCTCGTTGCTCGCGCGCGAGTGCGCGGTCGTCGCCTCGGAGAACTTGGTGTCCGTCGCGTTCTTGGTCGCGAGGGCCGCGTCGCGCTCGGTCGAGATGTCGGCAACGCGCTTGTCGAGCGCCGCCTTCTGGTTGACTGCCGCAGCGAACAGATCCTCGAGGCCGCGCGTCGAGCTGAGGCCGAGGCTGGCGCCGAACGTATCGAGCTTCGCCTTCAGTTCCTTGGGGTCCGCGACGCCCATGATGCCGTCGAGCGAGCTGTTCTCGTAGACCTCCGCGGCGACTTCGGGACGGCCCGTGTACTTGCCGGGCAACTGCAGCACGGTGCCGAGGTCCTCGATGTAGTGGGCGAGCAGGAGCTCCTTGCCCTTCATCGCCTTGACCGCTGCGCGCAGGGTCGCGTTGTCCGTGCGCAAGTTCGTGCTCGAGTCCGCGCTGACGTACGCGAACGCCAGAGCGCCAAAGAACATCACGAGCAGGATCAGGAAGAACATGATCGGGACGTGGGCAGCGCCGTTCTGACGGGATTGCATTGGCCGAGGCTCCAGTGGGGTCTGTCGGATGTCCACCGCTCGCGAAGAACGGCAGACCAGGGCGTGGGAGGTCTTGGATGCGCCACAGAGGGTATGGCGGATCCACGTTGCCTCGCGACGAAGGGACCGGGCAGGTCCTTGCCCGAACCCATCCTCACTGCGGACATTCCGCAGCGGGGACCAGATCCGGTCGGTGCGAGGGCGGCGGATTCTGGAACCTTGCGAAGCCAAGGTCAAGCAGGCTGCGCATGCGCTTGCGCCGATGCCACCGGGGGGGCGAGGATGCGCCGGTGCCCGGCGCGCCCGCGAATCCCCCCGAATCCCCCACGCTGTTCCGGCCGCGGAGGCCGATCGTGCTCGGCATCGCGGGCGGAATCGCGGCCGGAAAGTCAGCGGTCGCGGTCGCATTTGCGGCGCACGGTCTCGTCCACGTCGATGCCGACAGCCTCGCTCGCGAGGTGACTGCGCGAAAGGACATCGTGGCGGCGATCGCACACGACCTCGGCGCCGAGATGGTCGCAGCCGACGGGACGCTCGACCGGCAAGCCGTGGCAAGCCGTGTTTTTGCTGACGCGACTGCGCGCGCTCGGCTGGAAGCGCTCACCCACCCACCGGTGCGGCAGGCGATCCTCGACGCGATCGCGGCGGCGAAGGCGCGCGGCGATTCTGTCCTGCTCGATGTGCCGCTGCTGCTCGAACGGGGCCTCGTCGATCAGTGCGACCGCGTCGTGTTCGTCCACGCCAGCGAGGCGACGCGGCGAACCCGCGCTGCCAGCCGCGGCTGGGCCGAGGGCGAACTCGACCGCCGCGAACGAGCGCAGGCGAGCCTCGAGGAGAAGCGCGCGCGCGCCGACTTCACGGTCGACAACGACGGCTCGATTGCTGCCATGCGACAGCAAGTGGCCGCGTTGCTCGTCGGATTGGCGGCGGGATCGTGAGCGGCTCTCGCGAATCCAACGAATGGTCGTCGCAGCGACTCGACGCGCTGCCCGAACCCGATCGACATTCGCTCTACGCTCGCGCGCGCGAACTCGGCGCATGCGCGGCGACGTTGCAGCGCCAATCCTGGGCCGAGTTGCGACACGCAGCAGCGCTCGAATCGCTGCACACTCTGCCCAACGCATTGGCCGACCAACTCCGCGCAGCGCTGCTGTTCGCGCGCGCGCGCCGCGTGGGCATCGGGCTTGCGAGCGGCATCCTCGACGTCTCGCCGGATGGCTTTGGCTTCTTGCGTTCGCAGTGCGCGAACTTCGCAGCCGGCGCGGACGATGTCTACGTCAGCGGCGGCCAACTCGCCCACCTCGGGCTGCGCCACGGATCCTTCGTCGAAGGCCCGCTGCGGCCGCCGCGCGAAGGCGAGCAGTTCGCGTCGCTGCTGCGCGTCGAGCATGTCGACGGATTGCGACTGCGCGATCGACAGTCGCGCATCCCGTTCGAGCAACAAGCGCCGGTGCTGCCGACGCAACCGTTGCTGCTTGCGCCCGCGGTCGACGACCTCGCGCTGCGCATGATCGCGCGGCTGTCGCCATGGGCACACGGCCATCGCGTTCTCGTGTGGGCGCCCGAGCAAACTGCGCGCGCGCTGCTGCTCGCTCGCATGGGCACGGCAATGCGGGGCGCGGACAGCGCCATCGCGATCACGCTGTGCCTGCTCGACGCGGAGCCGCTCGCAGTCGATCGGGCGCGCTCGATCCTGCGCACCGACGACGTGCTCGCCGCGACCTATGACGAGGCGCCATCGCGTCAGCTGCAGACCGCCGAACTCGCGCTCGCAGCCGCGGAGCGCCGCGCCGAGTGCGGAGCCCGCAGCGTCCTGTTGATCGACTCGATGGATGCGCTCGCGCGCGCGGGCCAACGCGAGAAGCCGCGGCCAGGTCGCCTGGGCCCGCACGACATTGCGACGCACGCGCTGCAGCGACAAAAGCGCATGTTCGCCGCGGCGCGCCAACTCGATGGCGGCGGCTCGTTGACCACCGTGTTCACGATGAGCCCAACAGGCGACCTGCCGATCGAACGCGAAGCAGCGTCCATGTTCCGCAACAAGGGCAACGCGGCGGTGGCATTCGACACGCTCGCGGACGGCGAACTGCCGTGCCCGCGACAAACGAGAACGCGCAGCGAGGACTTGCTGCTCCATCGAACGGAGCGCGAGGAGCAGGATCGCATGCGCACGCGCATCGCGGCCACCGAGGATGGCGAGCGCCGCCGCGTCGTCGCGGAGTGGCTCGAAGCCCACGGCTGAAGGGCCGCTGCGGAAGCAACCCTCAGTTCGAAGCGCTGCGCCAACGCGCGACGTCTTGCGCCGTCGATGCCTCGCCGCGGAATCCAGCCAACAGGCCGCGCGCCTTCGCCGCGAACGACTTCGTCCGCAGCACCAACAAGAACGGCAGCGTCAGCACGTCGATCAGCAACACCGACGCCCACATCTGCCACGTGCCGTGCTCGCGCAGGTAGCGCACCGAGTTCTTCGCCATCAAGAACTTGCGCAACTGCGAGCGACCGCCGCCCGCCGATGCGCCGCCCAGATGCGTCACGCGAACCCACGGCAGCCACACGATGCGCTTGCCTTGCTTTGCCAACCTGCGGCTCAGTTCGACGTCTTCCCAATACATGAAGTAGCGATCGTCGAAGCCGCCGAGCGCGACCACGTCTTCGGTGCGGAACAACACGCAAGCGCCCGGCGCGAAGTCGATGGCCTTGGGGCCTTCGTCGATCGGCGCCGGCCGCTCGCCATGGCCGCACAACTGCAGCGCATTGGGGCCGAATGCGAGCCGCCCGCCCTGCGCCCAAACGAGGCCATCGGGATAGACGACGGTCGGCGTGATCGCGCCGATGCGCGGATCGGCGCGCATCGCATCCATGAGCGGCTGCAAGAAACCCCTGCCGAGTCGCAGGTCGTTGTTGAGCACCAGCGAGAACTCGCAGTCCAGTTCGCGCGCGCGCGCAAAGCCTGCGTTCATGCCGCCGGTGAAGCCGGTGTTCTCGCGCAGCTCGAGCAACTCTGCGCGCAAGCCTCGCGCAGCGGCGCGTTGGATCGCGGCGCGCAGCCGCGGAACCGAGTCGTCGCGCGAGCCGTTGTCGATGACGATCACGATCGCATCGCCGAGACCCGCGTCCGCGAGGTCGGAGAGACACTGCTCGGTGAGTTGAGGCTGCTGCCAGTTGAGCAGCAGCGCGGCGACGTCAGCCACAGAGCCTCCGCACGCATCCCCACCAGATCGCAAATGTGCGGTCGAGCACGCGGCGCAGCGCGCCCTTGCCGCCCGATTCGGCGAGCCCGGGATTGAGCGTCAGCGGCGCGCACACGAGCAGGTCGCGATCGGGCACGGTGCGACCGCGCTGCGCGAGCTTGCGCGCGCGCAACGCCACCGGCACGAGCTTGACCAACTCGACCTTGCCGCCCCACCAATCCCGCACATGGCCGCGAGCATGTCCGAAACCGGCATAGACCGCGCCGTAGAGCAGTTGCGCTGGCAGCGTCAGCACGAGCGTTCGCCAGCGCATGCACGTGAGCAGCACATACCAGCGGTTTCGGCTGTGCAAGAACGTGCGCCGACCCGAGTAGTCCGCATTGGCGCCGCGCACGGACAACCCTGACGTGCCGCCGCGATGCAGACACAGTGCGCCGCGGGCGAGCCGGACGGAGTGGCCGCGCATGCGCAGCTTGTACGACAGCTGATTGTCCTCGTAGAGGATGAAGAGGTTCTGATCGAACCCACCCGCGTCGAGATACGGCCCCTTCTTGACGAGCACGCACAGCGCGATCGCGGCTCCCACCGGGCCGTCCGGCCACGGCGATGCGTCGAGCTTGCGATACCAGTTGTGCAGCACGAGCGTGCCGAGGAAGTGCAGGTCGGCGCTGTCGTAGTGCACTCGATCCGGCTCGTCGGCGCACAAAGAACGAGCCTGGACCATCGCAGCGCGCGGGTCGGCGTCGAGCTCTGCTCGCATCGCGCGCAATGCCCCCGGCTGCAGCACGACATCGTTGTCGACCAGCAAGCACTGGTCGTGGCGAGCGGCGGCGACGCCGACGTTGCGCGCGCGGCAGGGGCCCTCGTTGGAGCCCGTGTCGACGACGCGAACGGCAGGGAACTGCGCCGCCACGAATTCTCGCGAGCCGTCGTCGCTGTGGTTGTCGACCACGAGGATCTCGTCGGGGGGCGGATCCTGGGCCTGCAGCGCCGATAGGCACGCGGCCAAGTAGTCCTTGCCGTTCCAGTTGACGACGATCGCGGAGATCACGGGGGCGAGGATCCTACGCAGGCCGACCGTCGATGCAGCAGTGCGAAGTGCACTCGTGCGAACTGCCGCTCGCACGCGCATCGCTCAGCGCCCGTTCCCACGCGAGAAAACGGGTGATCGCCTTCCATGAGGCGATCACCCTCCCTTGCACATCTCTTGTCTCCATCCATCGGGCGCCATCGTCGCCATGGCTTGCGCCACGACGGGTCTGGCATCCCGGCTTCAGAAACACCTCAGCGAGCCGACAGCACCGTCTCGCCATGGGTAATGACGCATGCCGGGGGACGCGAATCACGCTTCTGCAGCGACGAAATGTGCGTAGGTGGCGCGAAGCCAGCCCCGAACATTCCGCGAAGATCCGCGCCAAGGCGCATGGCACAAGGACTCGGCAGCCCCTCGCTCATGGACACGACACGCGACGCGGCAGCGACATTTTTTCGTAACGAGGATCGCTACGCGTCACTCGCCACCGGCGCGCTCACTTCAGCGGCAGCTCGAAGTCCTCATGCTTGCACACCTGCCGATGCTTGATGCAGTACGGCAAGTGCCATAGCGACGCGAGCGAGGCCTTCACGCAGATCCAGAAGCCCCACTTCACGGAGCGGATGTTCTCGAACAAGCCGATCGTGCCGACCGCGTCCGCGATCTCGCCGCCCTTGCCCTTCTTGGTGCCACCGAGCTTCTTGAAGACGAATGCGAACGGGAACCCGAGCACCATGCTCCACGGCGCGTACTTGTAGGCGTAGAGCCAGAAGTTGCGGACGTGGTAGTAGAGGCTGCGCTTGCCGTGGCGCATGCCGAACGGCGCCTTGTGGAACACCTCGATGCTCGGCACGGTCTTCGCGCGATAGCCCTGGTTGAGGAGCCGCGTCGTGAGGTCGCGTTCGTTGCCGAAGATGAAGAAGCGGATGTCGTAGTAGCCCGCCTTCTTGATCGCCGCGTGCCGCGCCATCGAGCCGCAGCCGCGGAACGTCGCGAGGTAGCGCTCCGTGTTGACCGCGGGCGAGTCCTTGTACCAGTCCGGCATCTCGGGCTCGATCACCTTGGGCGACAGGATCGCCGTGGTCTCGGGCTCGGTCGCGAACTTCGCGAGCATGTCCTCGACGAAGCGCGGGCCGAGCACGACGTCGTCGTCGAGGATGCCGACGAACTCGCCGCCGGCGCTCGCGAACCCGACGTTGAAGGTCTCGCACGCGCCGTAGGCCGAGTGCGGCATGCAGATCAACTTCACGCGCGGGAACTCGGCGCGAACCATCTCCGGCGTGCCGTCCTTGCTGCAGTTGTCGACGACGATGACTTCGTCGGGTTGCACGGTCTGCGCTTCGATCGCGCGCAGGTTGTCGCGCAAGTCGCCCTTCCGGTTCCAAACGGAGATGACGAGGCTGACGGTCGGCTTCTTGGTCATGATCCGCCTTCGAGCAAGAGTCGGTGCAGCGGCGCCCACAGCTCGTGGGCGCGCGCGAGTTGCGCTGGCTTGAGGTCCGCGAACATCTCGCAGTGTGTGACGCCCGCGACGTTGACGTTGATCGTCGCCGTGCGGTCGCGATGGTCGCCGAGGCCTGGGATGTCGAAGTAGACGTTCTGGCTCGCGTAGGCCTCGAGCGCATGGCGCTTCACTGGCCAAAGCGCCGACGTGTCGAACAACGCGCTCGCGGCCGGGAAGTGGTTCACGCCGAACAAGAGGCAGCGGCAGTCGGCGGGCAACGCGTCCGCAGCGCGCATCGCCGCAAACGCCATCGCTCGGTGATCGCGGTGCGCTTCGCCAAACCAGAAGGAGTAGAGCGTCTTTGGTTGCACGCGGATGAACGCGGCTCGCACGCGCTGCTCCAGTTCTGCGAGATGCTCGGGCAAGGCGCCGTCAGGCAAGTCCCATCGCTCTGGCTCGCCGATGCCGAGGCGTCGCAACGCTTCCGCGCCTTCGCTTCGCCGCGTGCGCACGATGTCGTTGGTGGCGCCATCGGGATCGCCTTGCGCGCCGTCCGTCGCATGCACCACCGTGACCGCATGCCCTTGCGCCGCGTGGTGCGCGAGCATCGCGCCTGCGCCAATCACTTCGTCGTCGGGATGCGCCGCGAGCGCGAGCACGGGAAAGCGCAGCGCGTTCTTGTCGAGCAAGGGGCAGAAGAGATGGTTCATCGCTGCTCCATCGCGGCTTGGTAGAGCGCTGCGTAGCGATCGGCGGCTTCGTCGATCGAGCCGAGGTCTGCAGGGATCGCGCGGCGCAATCGTTCGAGCACGCTGCGATCGCGCGCGACTCCGTGCACGGCTTCGCGCAGCGCCGCGATCGGCGTGACCACCGCGCCGCCTCGCGCCGCGCGTTCGATGAGCGCGCCGCTGTCGGACACGACGACGGGCACGCCGCGCGCAAGCGCTTCGTCGACGACGAGGCCGTAGGTTTCGTGGCACTTCGACGGGAACACCGCGAGGTGCAAACGCAGCGCGGGATGCACAGCATGCTGCGTGTAGGCGCCGTGGTAGCGCAGGTCGACGCGCAACTTGCTGCACTCGGCGCGCACGACTTCCTCGAACTTGGGATCGAGGAACGCGCCCGACATGTGCAACTCACAGTCGAGGTCGGCGACTGCGCGCACGAGTTCGAGCACGCCCTTTGGTTCGACGAGGTTGCCGTAGGTGCCGATGCGCAACCGTTCGTCTTGGCGCGGCGGCTCGGCGCGTTCGTTCGTCGGCAGTGGCCGCAGCAATCCATGCGCGATC
The DNA here is from genome assembly GCA_903925435.1 of uncultured Planctomycetota bacterium. GTDB lineage: Bacteria > Planctomycetota > UBA1135 > UBA1135 > UBA2386 > SXPK01. The sequence goes on from CAIYFF010000129.1 coordinate 14,028, forward strand.
ACTTCGACCGCGCGTTGCGTCGGCAGGCACTCGCGCACTGTGCGTGCAGCCGTGGCAGTCGGCGCGGTGAGAACTTGCGCGGCCGCGACTTCGCGCTGGATGCTCGCAAAGCGGCCGTTGACGGCGGCGCGCACCACTGCGAGGTCAGGATGGCGCAGTTCGAGATTGCAGCAGCCGACGCACACTTCGCGCTCGCCGCCAGTTGGGCACACGATGCCGTGACCTTCGGGCGGCGTGCGGAAGAAGCGCGGGCACGTGACCCAGACGTCGTGAAACGTCATCACCGTCGCGATGCGCTGCTTGCGCGCTTCCTGCGCGATGCCCGAACCAAACTGCGAGAACGAGTGCACGTGCAGCACATCGGGATTCTCGTCCGCGAGCGCGCGCGCCGCGATGTCGACGAGCCGCGCTCGATCGAGGTTGTTCTGGTCCCACTCATCGAGCTTCTTGAACACGCGCAACACGCGCATGCCCTCGTAGTCCTCGACGCGCAGGTCTTGGCCCGAATGCACCTTCTCGCTCGAAGTCAACACGACGATGTCGTGCCCACGCCGCCGCAGCGCGTGGCCGAGCGCCACGACGACCATCTCGGTGCCGGCGTGGATCTCAGGCGGAAAGTTCGACGAAAGCAGCGCGACCTTCATCGAGCCCACAGCTCCTTCTGCGCCTGTTCCAAGAACGCGTTCTCGGCGGCCAATCGCTGCGGATCGCCCTTGCACCGCTTCTGGATCGCGATGCGTTCCTCGGCGATGCGCAAGCGGATCACGAAGCGGATCCACTTCTCGCCGAGAACTCCGTAGTGCTTCCTGTAGTAGGCCAAGCGGTTCTTGTGCCAGAGGACGAGCATCTTGGCGAAGCCCTTCGTCGACGCGCCGCGATGGTGCATGACGACGGCATCGACGAAGTAGCGCACCTTGCGCCCCGCGCGCCACAGTCGCAGGCTCAGGTCGACGTCGTTGTAGTACAGCGACAACTGCTCATCGAGCCCGCCCATGCGCGCGTACTCGTCGCGTCGCATGCAGAACACCGCGCCAGGAGGTTGCGGCACGTCGCGCGACGAGAGGTGATCGAAGTCCTCCATCAAGTAGCGACGCTGGATCCAACTCCCCGGCCACCACTTGCCCCACCACGAGTCGAAGCACAGCGCGGACAGGATCGTCGGGAAGCGCTGGCATGCGCGCTGCACGGAGCCATCGGGATCGACGAGCTTGGGCGCAACGGCGCCGTAGTCGGGATTTGCGCGAAGGAAGTCGACGAGCGCGTCCAGCGCGCCGGGCCTCGCCTCGGTGTCGGAGTTGAGCGTGCAGACAAACTCGCCCTTCGCCGCGAACGCGCCTTGGTTGTTGCCCGCCGAGTAGAGCCGGTTCTCCGCGTTGCGGATCAACGTGACCTGCGGATACGCGAGCGCGATGGCGTCGGCCGAGCCGTCGTGGCTGCCGTTGTCGACGACGATCACTTCGCGCGCGTGCTTGGGCGTCTCCGCGAACAATGCCGCAAGGCACGCCAGCGTGAGCGCCTTCGTGTTCCAACTCAGGATCACGACCGAGAGCACGGGATCGCTCATGCTCGCGTCACTTCGTGGCTGCCGGAACAGGAGGCGCAGGCGGCGGCGCCGGGTTCGTGTTGCGCATGCAGTGGTAGCGCCACGTGCCGAGCTCTTCGAGCTTGCCGTCCGCGATGTCGTAGACGCGACACCAGTAGACCGTCGGCGCGAAGTTGGCATACACGCCAGCGCTCGGCGTCCAGTGGTCGCCAGACCCGAGCAAGCCGCCGCTCAGATGAAAGCGCGCATCGAGCGACACGAGCAGCAGGTAGCGATCCGTCTTGCGGAACTTGAGCACCGGCGGCTGGTCCGTGGCGCCAAGGTCCACGAACGGCGAGTCCGGCGGAATGCGCAAGCGCTTCTGCCCCCACGGCGAGCGCAACAGCTGGTTGATCTTCTTGTGCACGAAGCGGCCGAACGCGCCGTACCACTTGTGGAAGTACAGATCGCGGCTGATGTCGTGCCGCGTCATCATCGTCGTGAAGTCGGTCTGCCCCGAGCGGTTCACGAAGTGGACGAGCTTGCTGTCGGGCACCTGCACGAGCTTCTTGCCCGAGCGGTTGATCATGCGCGAGAGATCCGCGTCCTCGTAGTAGAGCGGATAGCGCTCGTCCATCAGGCCGATCGACGCGAAGTAGTCGCGATCGATGAGGAACAGGCAGCCCGACATCATCGGCAGCGCGATCGGCTCCTCGGTCTCCCACACGCGCAGCCACGAACGCACGAGGCGACGGCCATACGCGCGGCGCAGCGGCCGACAGAACTCGGCGATGGAGCCTGTGATCAGGTCCCACATCGTCGGCAGCGTGTTCGGCGGCAACTTGCCGAGGAACTCTTCGTCCCAATAGCCCTTGGGCACTGCGCAACCGCACTCAGGGTGCGTCTCCATGTAGCGCAGCAGATGGTTGATGCAGCCCTTGGGGAACAGCAGGTCCGGGTTGCTGACGAGGATCCAGCGACCTCGGCTCTTGCGATAGCAGAGATTGACGCCCTTGCTGTAGCCCGCGTTCTCGTCGTGCATGACGAGTTGCCCGCAAAGCGGATCCTGATGATCTGCTGCGACTGCTGCCAGCGCCTCGCGCACGAGGTGGATGCCGTGCGGATCCTGGTTGGGCGACTTGTTGTCGACGACGATCACTTCGTACGGCATCGCGCTGCCGTCGCTGTGGCGCGGCGGGTTCTGCCGCAGCGAACGGATCGCCGACGCGCAGTCGTGCCACGTGTTGTAGTTGACGATGAGGACCGACATCTCGGGGGTCATGCGGCCCTCCCGACTGTCGCTGCCTCGCAGTTGCATCTGTTCACGGCGTCGTCCGATCGCAACGGGATGAACCCCTGGATCGAAATGCGGCGGACCACAAGGCAAGCGGAACTGCACCGCGCGATCCGTCGCGCCATCGCGCGAAACTCCATCGCCGATGCCATGGGCAACTCAGCGTCCCGAACGGATGTCCGGCAACTCGGTCTTCTTCGTGTCGAACGTCACGTTCGACAGCTTGCGGCGAAGCCGTTCGCCGAAGAGCGCCTCGCGCTCCGTGTCTTGGCCGTCGTCCTCCCAGTCGTCCTCCTGGGGCTCCAGCGACTTGCCGAGGTCCTCGACGGTCTGCCGCTCGATGCGATAGCGCACGAAGAAGCCCTCCTTGGGATCACTCTCCTCGAGCAGGATCTCGACGCGCAACTTGAGGCGGCCAGGCCTGCCGAGCCCGATCTGCTGCACGCGCCAGCGCGACACCCAGATCGCCAGGCCACGATCGCATTCGGTGCTCGGGCCAAAGCCATCGGTGCGCGCGAGGTAGTCGATCGCGTCGTAGACCTCAGCTTGGGTCGTAGGACCGCTGCGATACTCGCGCCACTCGTAGGAG
>CAIYFF010000130.1 GCA_903925435.1 uncultured Planctomycetota bacterium
GCGCGCTTCCCGGCGCTTCTTGACGGTGATGGTCAGCACGCCGGCTTGCAGTTGCGCATCGACATCTTGTTCCGCCACATTCGGCAGCGACATCGAGCGCTCGAACGTCCCGTAGGAGACTTCGTTGCAGCGACACGAGTCGGTGTCGCAGGTCTTCTCGCTCTTCTTCTCGCCGCGGATCGTCAGGATGTTGTCCTGCAGCGTCACATGGATGTCCTCGCGCGGGATGCCGGGCAGCTCGATCTTCACGACATAGCTGTCGACCTTCTCGATCACGTTGGCGGCCGGGTTGAACGATTCGTTGTTGAGCGACTCCATCTGAACAAGGCGTCGCCAAAGACGGTCGATCGGCGCGTCAAGCCGCGAGAACAGGTTCTCGCTGGTGGTGGGGAACAGGGAGCGGAAAGGCGTCAGGGTGTTCATCGGATCGCAGTTCGGGTGTGTTGGTTCGCGGCGCGATGCGCGCTGCGGAGACCCTTGGGCCGCGCGCCCTTCTGCTGCGAGGGGAGGTCGTGCGTAGACACTTGGCGCGCTGGTCCGATGCGGCTGGGGCGCACTCCTGAGGCAGTTCTCCTCCGTCGCTAAGCCCGTGCGGCTGCGCCCCCGTGCTGGGTTCTGTGCGACCTACTGCGCGTAGAGCGGCCACGCGAGACCGCTTAGCACAGGGACAACGCGCGGCTTGGTTCGCGCGCAGGAGAACACTACGTGGCACGCATCCTCGTCACCGGCGGCGCCGGCTTCATCGGTTCGCATCTCAGTGAGCGTTTGCTCGCGCGAGGCGACACTGTCCTCGCGATCGACAACCTCGATCCGTTCTACGACCCGAAACGAAAGCGCGAGAACCTCGAGCTGTTGCGCAAGGTCGGCGGCGCTCGGTTTGGCTTCGCCGAAGCCGACATCCGCGACGCGCGCGCGTGTCGCGAAGCGCTGCGATCCATCGACGGCGTGGTGCACCTCGCAGCGCTGGCAGGAGTGCGGCCGTCGATCGCGGATCCAGTGCGCTACATGGACGTGAACGTCACCGGCACGCAAATCCTGTTGCAGCAGATCGACAGCGCGTCGATCCCGTTCGTGTTTGGCAGCTCATCGTCGGTCTACGGCGCGAGCGCGAAGGCGCCATTCGTCGAGGGCGACGTGACCGACCAGCCGTTGTCGCCCTACGCCGCGAGCAAGAAGGCCGGCGAACTGCTGTGCTTCGCGCGGCGCCATCTGCGCAGCAATCCGATCACGTGCCTCCGCTTCTTCACTGTGTTCGGCCCGCGGCAACGCCCCGAGATGGCGATCCACCGATTTGCGCACTGCATCGCGCACGGGCAACCGCTGCCGTTCTTTGGCGATGGCAGTAGCAGCCGCGACTACACCTACGTCGCAGACATCGTCGACGGCGTCGTGCGCGCCCTGGATCGAGCTCGCGGATTCGCGGTCTACAACCTCGGCGGCTCGCAGACGACGTCGCTCAAGCAGTTGGTGGCGATGCTCGAGCAGCGCATCGGGCGCAAGGCGATGCTTCGGCGCATGCCGGACCAGCCTGGCGACGTGCCGATCACGTGCGCCGATGTCGGCCGTGCAGGGCGCGAGTTGGGGTGGCAGGCGAAGACGCCGTTTGCCGAAGGGCTCGATCGCTTCTGCGAGTGGTTCTTGCAGCGCGAAGCCGCGGAGGCGCCGGCATGAGTGGCCATCGCCCAGGACCGTGGTACTTCGTGACCAAGCGTGCGTTCGACATCGTGGTCAGCGGAGCGATGCTGCTGCTCACTTCGCCGGTGCTCGCGATCGCCGCGATCGCGACCAAGCTCTCGTCGCCGGGTCCGGTGTTCTATCGAGCGAAGCGCGCGGGCCTCTACGGCCGGCCGTTCTCGATGCTCAAGTTCCGCACGATGCGGCAAGCGTCGGACGCTCCCGATCGCAAGATCACGAGCGAACGCGACGACCGCATCACCAAGACTGGGGCGTTGCTGCGCAAACTCAAGATCGACGAGTTGCCGCAGTTCTTCAACGTGATGCGCGGCGACATGTCGATCGTCGGACCGCGGCCCGAGGACTTCGATCTCGTGCAGCAGCACTACACAGAGGAGCAAATGCGCTCGCTCGACACTCGGCCTGGCATCGCGTGCGAAGCGGAGGTGCGTTGGTATCCAGACCTCACGTTCCATGATCCAGCGCCGCCCGGCGTGAGCGCGCAGGATCACTACATCCGGCGGCACATGCCGCTGCAGGCCGGACTCGCGGTCCGCTACGTCGACGATCGGAGCTTCGCAGGCGACATCTCGATCCTGCTGCGCACCGCGTGGTGCGTGCTGTTCCATTCCTGTGTTCCGCAGCGCCGCCGCGCAATCGAGGAGGCAGATGCGCGTCCTGCACGCAATGCAGCGGAGGTCTCCGCATGACCACTTGCGTGATCAGCCAGCCACGGTTGTTCCCGGGCATGCACTACCTCGACCGCATGCTGCAAGCAGACGTGTTCGTCGTGTTCGACGTCGTCCAGTTCAATCCGCGTCACGAGGAGAATCGCTTTCGCGTGCGCGGCCCGAGCGGCCCTGAGTGGGTGACGGCGAGCGTCGACAAGGGCCCGCGAGAACGCGCGATCCGCGACGTTCGCTTGAGCTCCGACATGCCGTGGATCGACGGATGCAAGCGGGCGCTCGAACGTCACTACGGCAACGCGCCGCATTACCGCGAGCGCATCGCGGAGGTGCACGAAGCGCTCGACTCAGGGCACGAACGTCTCGTCGATCTCGACATGGCCTCGTGGCAACCTGCGTTGCGCGCGCTGCGTCCCTCGTGCGAGTTCGTGCTCGCATCGAACCTGAAGTCGGACGGCAAAGGGCCGGAGTTGCTGCTCGACCTGTGTCGTGAGGTCGGCGCCGACGTCTATCTGTCTGGTGGCTTCGGGCGCGAGTATCTGGACCAGGCGCTGTTCACGGACGCCGGCGTGGAGGTCCGCTTCCACGAATACGCGCCGGACCCGTATCCGCAGCGCGGCGCCGAGTTCGTGCCGTTCCTCAGCTACCTCGACAGGATGTTCGAGGCCGGCTTCGCCGCAGTCGCAGCCGAGTGACGGCTGCGAGTCGCGTCGAGCAGTCGAGTCCACGCGGACGCGAGCTGGTCCGCGATGACTCGGAGGTCGAACCGCTCGCGCGCCAGTTTGCGCGAAGCCGCGCCGTAGCGAGCGCGCAGCTCCGGGTCGCCAATGAGCAGCGACACAGCGTGCGTAAGCGATGGCAAGTCGCCGATCTTTGCGACCAGACCGTTGTGACCGTTGCTGCAAGCCTCGTTGCATCCCGGCGAATCCGTCGTCACGAGCGGCAAGCCCATGGCGGCGGCTTCGAGCAGCGACCGTGGGATCCCTTCTCGGCACACGCTCGGCAGCACGAACACATCCGAGGCTGCGAGGATCGCGGCCACGTCATCGCGCGCCCCGGTCCAGGTCGTGGCTGCGCGCAGCGACGCGAGCTCTTCGCGCGTGAGGCAGTCGATGCTGTCCCGGTCCTCGCCGCCGACGGCCAAGAAGCGCGTTCGCGCATCCTGTTGGGAGCACTCGCGCGCAATTGCGGCGAACTCCAGCGCGCCCTTGGTGCGCGTCATCCGCGAGACCATCGTGACGACGATCGCATCCTCTGCGATGCCGAGTTCGGTCCGCACGCGGTTGCGATCCGCCTTCGTGAAGCTCTGCGGGTCGAAGGCGTTGGTGTCGACTCCAGAGCCGAGCACGACCATGGTCTTGCCGCGCTGCGCGATGCCGCTAGCGAGCAATTGGCGTTCGTCGTCGTGATTCTGGAACACCGTGAGATCGGAACGACGGCACGCCATCCGCTGCATGCGTTCGTAGACCATGCGCACGATGCGCGTCTTCGCGCTGTTGCTCGAATACAGCGATCCGAGTCCGGTGATCGTCGAGGTGACGACCGGCACGCCTGCCGCGCGTGCAGCGAGCGCCGCGAACACGCATGGCTTGGTGTCGAATGCGTGGACGACGTCCGGTCGCTCGGATTGGAAGCTTGCTCGCAACGCCATCACGGTGCGCAGGTCCGCGATCGGAGCGACGCGTCGCGAGAGCGGGTAGGCGCGGAACGCGATGCCCCGCTGCGCGAAGCGATTCGCCTTCAACGGATCGCTGCCGTGCACGACGAAGCGGAAGCGCCCTTTCAATTCCTCGACGAGCGGGATGCGCGCATCGACGTCCGGGCCGCCTATGAGCGCCACGAGTGGGCGTTGGTCGATCTTGGTAGCCATGCGTCTTCTCGGTATGCGCGTTTGTTTCACGAACGCCACCCGGATAGCTGCCACCGACGCTCCGAACGAATGCGCAGGGAATCGCGCCTGCGCAGCAAGTCATGCGCTCCTACGCGGGGCGACTCGATTTGTGTGGACCTCTGTCGGATGGAGCCGGACTTCGCGCGGTGGTTCCATCGGCATCCGTTCGAAGCGAAGGCGCGACACAAAATCGTTGCGCATCGCTGCGGACTCCGACCACGAGAGGACCTATGCCACAGCTCTACGAGACGAAGGAGGACCGCGGATCCATCTCCGCGAGGAAGCCGATGGCCGACGACGCGCAGATGCGCCGCCTTCGGCGTGACGCCGCATGCTTCGCGCTCGACCTCACTGCGCTGACGGCTGCATTCCTCGGCGCATTCTTGGTGCGGTTCGAGGGATCGGTGTCGCCGGACATGCGTTCTGTTCTGCTCTGGACGCTTCCATGGGTGCTCGCGATTCAATACGCGGCGCTCCTGTGGAAGAAGGTGCCGAGCTTCTCGTGGGTCTTCGTGTCGATCCGCGACGTGCCGCCGATCGTGCACTCGCATGCCTCCGCTGCGCTGGCGTTGCTCGGATTGCGTTACGGAATGGAGGCTCTCGGTGGCGCCTTTGCTGCAACTTCGATCGCGCAATTGCCAGCGAGCGTGATCGTGATCGACTGCGCACTCGCGATCCTCGCGACCGCAGGGCTGCGCGGCCTGCGGCGCATCCAGCGCGAGACGTTGCGAGTGCGGAAGGCAAGGCGCGAATCGCGCGGCGCCGCGACCGTGATCATCGGCGCAGGCGTGGCCGGGCGCATGCTGCTCAACGAACTGCGTGAGTCGGCTTCGCTTGGCTATCGAGCGGTGGCGTTCCTCGACGACGACCGCGCGAAGATCGGCCGTTTGGTCGGCGGCGTGCGCGTCGAAGGCACGACGGATGACCTCGCAGAAGTCGCCGCGCGCCACGGCGCTCGCATCGTGCTGATCGCAATCGCCGCGGCGTCGCGCGCCTCCGTGCATCGCATCTACGAACGCTGCATTGCGAGCGGCATGCACGTGAAGATCGTGCCGACGCTGCACGAACTGGTGAGCGGCGACACTCCGATCACGCAGTTGCGCGATGTCGCGATCGAAGACCTGCTGGGGCGCGATCCGGTCGAGATCGAACAGAGTTCCGCGCCGAACACGATCGCGGGCAAGGTCGTGCTCGTGACCGGCGCCGGCGGCAGCATCGGTAGCGAGCTGTGTCGGCAGATCCTGCGCCTCGAGCCGGAGAGCCTCGTGCTCGTCGAGCGCTACGAGAACAACCTCTACGAGATCCATCGCGAACTCGCGGTTCGACCAGGCGGCGAGCGCATCGTGCCCGAGGTGGCGGATGTCGGCGACGAGCCACGCATGGCGGAGTTGTTCGCACTGCATCGGCCGCACGTCGTGTTCCACGCCGCCGCGCACAA
>CAIYFF010000131.1 GCA_903925435.1 uncultured Planctomycetota bacterium
CGCCACAACTGGGCATCGCTCGCATCCAGCGCGCCGTGTGGATCTCGCTCACGATGCGCGTGCTGCTGCCGGTGCACGCATTGCTATTCGTGTTGCTGCTCGCGACCGCGAAGGAACCGACTGCGATCGCGCTCTTGTGCGCATGGTCGCTGTGCATCGGCACAGCAGCAGCGCGATTGATGACGCGAGCGCTCGCCGACGTGCCGTTCTCACGCGACCAAGATGCAGCGGGGCTCGATCTCGGCAATCTGATGGCAGCAGCGCTCGTGCTCGCGGGCCTGGGCGCGTTTGCTGCGACGACGAGCCTCGGCATGCTTGCGACGGCCACCGCGGTCGTGGCGACGATCGTGGCGGCGCTATTGCGCGCCAAGACGGCGCCACAGGACGCGGCGACCACGGCGCCAGCCGTGCCGTCGCCTGTCGCGGACACGACGACTGCCACTCCAGCCCCTTCCTCCGCGGCAAATCGCCAAGGCCCACCGACTCTGCGCCGCGAACTGCTCGCCATCGCCACGCTGTATGCCGTGCTGTGCGTGTTGCCGCTGCTGATCGGGCTCTGGCTCGGTGCCGCCTGATCGCCTGGGATTGCCCTCGGTGCGCACGGCTCTAACGTGGAGCGTTCGCCAACCGGAGGTCTCCATGCACGTCGACCAAGAAACGCAGACTGCGGCGGAACCAATCCTTCACGCTCATCCATCGCGCAACGAACGCGAACCGCGATGCATTGCGAAGGAAGGCATCGAGAGCGCGGGCGCTGCAGCGCGCACATCGGCAGATGCGCGGTGCAGCCCGGACCCGCATGCGGGCACCGATCGCTATCACCTCGCTGCGCCGTTCTTGTTTCGCCTCTGATCCACGCGCGCGATCGTCGTCGCGGCGGATCCGACGCGTAGCAACTCAGCCGTCCATCAGCGCGCGCATGTCCTGCGGCAACGGCGCCTCGACTTCCACGTGCTCGTTGCGCATCGGATGGAAGAACCGCAGTCGGCACGCATGCAGCGCATGCCGATCGAGAACGAGCTTCTGCTTGCTCTCCTCGCTGAGCTTGCCTGCGAGCTGCTCCAAGAAGATCGACTCGTCGCCGCCATAGATCTTGTCGCCGACGAGAGGGCAACCGATGGCGGACATGTGCACGCGCAGTTGGTGCGTGCGCCCAGTCTTGGGATACAGCTCGACGAGCGAGTAGCGGCCGTTGCTGCGCAGCGTCTTGTAGTGCGTGAGCGCGGACAGACCCGTGCCATCGCTGCGCGCTTCGAGCTTGAGGCGCACTTCCGACCGCCGGTCCTCTCCGATCGAGAAGTCGATCATTCCCTCCGGGCTCGCGGGCGCTCCGTGCACGACGGCCAAGTAGACCTTTTGCACGTCGCGATCTTCGAACTGCTTCGAGACGAGGTGATGGAACTGCTCGTCGAGCCCCACCGCGACGACGCCAGAAGTCTCGACGTCGATGCGATGCAGCAATCTCGGCACGACATCGCGCTCGGGGTCGTCTGGGCGACGGTAGCGACGATGCAGCTCGGTGATCAGCGTGCCATCGAGTCGGCGACCCGACGGATGCACCGCGAGGCCGGGCGGCTTGTCGACTGCGAGCATCCACCGATCCTCGTAGAGAATCTCGAAGTCGAGCGACACCGTGAGGTCCGGAGTCGGCTGCTTCTGCGGCGGGATGTCGATCAGGACCGTCTCACCGATCTTGAGCCGACGCGACGCCACCGCCTTGCGGCCGGTGAGCGTCACGAAGCCGCCATCGATGAGGCGGTGCACGCTTTCACGGGAACGCCACGTCAGGACTGTGGCGAGCGCGACATCGAGTCGCGCTCCTTCGAAGCGTGCGTCGACCAGGAACTTGATCTGCTCAAGCGGTCGACTGAGGTCGCGCGGCGGCTCGCCAGGAAACTTGGGCAGCACGGATCTGCCTGCGCGACCGAATGGAGGACGTCGGTTACTCCGCCGACGCGCCGACCGGCTTCTGAACGGTCGTGTCCGCGGTCAACGGATCGAAGTCCTGCTCACCCGGACGCTGGCCGCGAGCGCCGCGACCCGTTGCGTTCTTGCCCTTGCGCTTCTTGTTGCCAACGCGCGGGTTCTTCGGGCCGCCATTGCCACGGCGACGCTCCGCCATCTGGATGTTGCGGAGGCGCTCACGCTCTTCGCGGCGACGAACGTCGCTGCGCTTCTCGTGGTGCGCGTACTGCTTGGCGAGACGGAAGATGCCGGAGTAGTTGCACTGACGCTTGAAGCGACGCAGAGCAGCTTCGAGAGGCTCGTTTGGGCGGACCTGGACGCGGATCATGTGGCTGGGAAATCGATCGGACTGGGAGGAAACTGAAGCGGGACCGGCGGCGCCGACGCGCCGACGGACGAATCCAGCCGGTGCACCCCGCAGGCAAAGGGCGGGAAACCATAGCGACTGCCCGACCGAGAGCAACGCCCCAAACCGGGGCACCAGGACCGCGCGACCAGAGACCGCCGCCCGCCACCGCCGACCATGGCTACCGACCAACAACCCCTGCGCACCGTGACCGGCACGGTGGAACGGTTCACGTTCCGCAACCCGGACACTGGCTTTGGGGTCGCGCGCCTCATCGAAGAGGGCACCGGCCGGCAGGTCACGATCGTCGGTCAGATTGCACAACTTGCCGAGGGCCAGACGGTTACAGCGCATGGGCCGGAGGGAGACCACCCCAAGTTCGGCCGCCAGATCCAGGTCGAGACCTGCGAACTGGTCGCCCCCAAGACGGTGGACGGCATCGAGGCCTACCTCGGATCGGGCTTGGTCAAGGGCATCGGTCCGGTGACGGCCAAGAAGATCACCCAGGTGTTCGGCGAAGCCACACTCGAAGTCATCGAGAACCAGCCCGATCGCCTTCGCGAAGTCCGCGGGCTGACCGACCGCAAGGTCCAAGAACTGGTCGCCGCGGTGCAGGCGCAGAAGGACGTGCAGAACGTGCTCGTGTTCTTGCGACAGCACGGCCTCGGGCCCGGCCTCGCCGCGCGCATCGTGCGTCGCTACGGCAAGAACGCGTCCGCGCTCGTCGCCGCCAATCCCTACCGACTCGCGGACGAAGTGATCGGCATCGGCTTCCGCACCGCGGACCGCCTCGCCAATAGCCTCGGCATCGCACCGGACGCGCCAGAGCGCCTCTGCGCAGCGATCCTCTACGTGCTGCAGACTGCCGCGAAGGAAGGCCACTGCTACCTGCCCGAAGAAGAGTTGGTCGCGCGCACCGCCGAACTGCTGTCCTGCGATCGCGCCGCTGTGGCGCCACACCTGCCGCAACTCGCCGACGAAGAAGCGATCGTTCGACAACTGCCGCCTGGCCCGATCCTGCTGCACGACGATCCGCGCCCCATCGCCTACCTCGCGCACTTGCATGCGGCCGAAGACGCGGCGGCTCGCTCTCTGCATGCGTTGCTCGCGCGCAAGAAAGGGATGCTCGGCATCCGCCCCGATCCAGCGATCGCGTGGTTCGAGCGCGCCGCGGGCTTCGCGTTGCCAGAAGGCCAACGCAAGGCGCTCGCGTATGCGATGACGGAGCCGGTCACGGTGATCACGGGCGGCCCCGGCGTCGGCAAGACGACGATCATCCGCGCCGTGTGCGAAGCGGCGGCGCAGAAGAACCTTCGCGTCCTGCTCGCAGCGCCGACAGGCCGCGCCGCCAAGCGCCTCGAAGAGTCGACCGGACGCCCCGCGCGCACGCTCCATCGTCTGCTCGAGTTCACGCCGGGCATCGGCCGCTTTACGCGCGATGCGCAAAACCCGCTCGACGCCGAACTGCTCGTCGTCGACGAGTCGTCGATGCTCGACGTGCAACTCGCTGCGTCGTTGCTTGCGGCAATTCCACCTTCGATGCCGCTCGTGCTCGTCGGCGACCAAAACCAACTGCCGTCGGTCGGGCCAGGCAACGTGCTCGCCGATGTGATCGGCTCAGGGCGACCCGCAGTCGCGCACCTCACGGAGATCTTCCGTCAGCAGAAGGGCTCCGACATCGTCAAGGTCGCGCACGGCATCCTGCGCGGCGAGGTTCCGCAGAGCGGTGGCGAGGACAGCGACTTCTACTTCGTGAAGGCGCAGGACCCGTCGCATGCGCGCATGCTCGTGCGCGAGATCGTGGCGCAACGCATTCCGAAGCGCTTTGGCATGGACCCGCGCCACGACGTGCAGGTGCTGTGCCCGATGTATCGCGGCGAAGCGGGCGCCGACCAGCTCAACCGCGACCTGCAGGACGTGCTCAATCCAGGCAAGCTCGAAGTCGAGCGCGCAGGCAAGGTCTATCGCAGCGGCGACAAGGTGATGCAGATCCGCAACGACTACGACCGCGACGTCTACAACGGCGACGTCGGAACCGTGCTGCACATCGACGCAGGCGCGGCGAAGTTGTGGGTGCGATTCGTCGATCGCGAGATCGAGTATCGCTTCGAAGACCTCGGCGACCTCGTGCCCGCCTACGCGATCTCCGTGCATCGCTCGCAAGGCAGCGAGTACCCGGCCGTCGTGATCCCGCTCGTGACGGACCACTTCCCGATGCTGAAGCGATCACTCCTCTACACCGCGATCACGCGCGGCAAGAAACTCGTCGTGCTCGTGGGCTCGCCCAAGGCGTTGGAGATGGCGGTCAAGAACCACGACGACGGATCGCGATGGTCAGGCCTGCTCGAACGACTGCGAGACTTCTTGCGATGACCAAGTCCGTGGCGCCCAACCCTGAAGCGACCATGGCGCATTCCATCGTGCTGTTCGACGGCGTCTGCAACCTGTGCAACGCGTCGGTGCAGTGGATCCTGCGTCGCGATCGCGCTGGCACGTTTCGTTTCGCGTCGCTGCAGTCGGCGGCGGCGAAGGCGGAACTGTCGCGCATCGGCCTCGGTGACTTCCGCGCAGACAGCGTCGTGCTGATCGAAGGCGACAGGCACTTCCTTCGCACCGACGCCGCGCTGCGCATCGCAAAGCGCCTCGGCTTTCCGTGGTCGCTGTTCGCAGTGTTCTTGATCGTGCCGCCGTTCCTGCGTGATCCGATCTACCGGAGCATCGCGCGCTATCGCTATCGCTGGTTCGGCAAGCGCGAGAGCTGCATGGTCCCGACCAAGGATCTGCGCCACCGCTTTCTCGACTGGGGCGAGCGCGCGGAGTGACAGAGCAGCGCACTCACTGGAACGGCACCGAGACCATCACGTCGGGCTGGCACCAGCACAGGTCGACCTCGACGTAGACCGGCACGAAGCCATCGGCCCAGACCTCGAGCAACACCGTTGCCTCGTCTTCGAACCAGCGCGGCCACATCATCGCGCGCCCGAAGCCATCCTCGCGGAACCCGACGTCGGCATAGGCGAGGTCGTATTCGGTCAGCACGACTTGCCCATTGCTGTCGGTCCAATACCAGTCTTCCCACTGGTTCACGCACGCGCAGTTCGACCATTCGTGGTCAGCCTCGACGATGCGCACCGCGACGTTCTCCCACACCCAGTTGGTCGCCGGGTCGTAGACCTCGACGAGGATCGAGACAGGGACCGGATCAGGGATCGTGGCCGGCGCAGGCTCGCTGCTGGAGCCGCCTCCACAGGATGAAAGGAACAGCAGGGAGGCGAGGACGAGGCGGGTGAACGGGGCGTGGATCAGGTCGTTCATGGGGATCGGGCGGAGGCGCCGCGCTAGGCAATGGCCATGCCGCGTTTCGTGCGGCGTTGGCCCGGTGGCGCGGGCGGTTTTCGCCCCGAGCGCAGCACGCAGGTGTCCTGTGGCTGCGACACCGCGGGCCGAAGCCGACGCGCCGCGATCGCTCCAACACGGCAGAACGCACATCCGTGCTTGCGCCCGGCCATGCCATCGGCCGATCTATGCACCCTGTGACCGCGACCCTTCGTGCCCCGCAGTGGAGTTTCGTGCCGCCCGCGTTCGACGCCGGCGACCTCGCCCACCTCGAACCGCTGTTCGCTCGTCTGGAGCAGCGCGATCTGCCCGACGCAGCGACTGCCGAAGCATGGCTCCGCGACGAGAGCGAGCTGCTTGCGCGCATCGGCGCCGAGCAAGCGCGTCGCTACGTCGCGATGACCTGCGACACCGAGGACGCGGCCAAGAAGCAGCGCTACCTGGACCTGGAGCAGAAGGTCATGCCGCGCGTGAAGACGCTCGCAGACAAGCTCGACAAGCACTTCCTCGCGTCCAAGGGCTGCACGCAACTCGACCCGCAGCGATTCGCCGTGCTGCTGCGCAAGCGCAAGACGCAGAGCGAGTTGTTCCGCGAAGAGAACACGGCGCTGCAGCAAGAAGAGTCCGAGTTGCAGACGCGCCAGCAAGCGATCCTCGGCGGCATCACCGTCGAGTTCGAGGGCAAGACCCACACGCTGCAACAGATGGCGCCCTACTACGAGAGCCAAGACCGCGGTTTGCGCGAACGCGCATGGCGCGCGTCGCTCGCCGCACGGCAGCAGAAGTGGGATGAGCTCGAAGAGATCTACGATGCGTTGATCGGCTTGCGACAGCGCATGGCGAAGAACGCGGGCTACTCGTCCTACACGCCGTTCCGCTTCCTGGAACTCGGTCGCTACGACTACGACGCCGCGGCGTGCAAGGGCCTTCAAGACGCGATCGCGCACTGCGTCGTGCCTGCAGTCGTCGAACTCGATCGCGCGCGCGCTGCCCGACTGTCCGTTGCGGCGCTGCGCCCATGGGACCTCGAAGTCGACCTCGACGGCAAGCCGCCGTTGCGGCCCTTCGAGACCGAAGAGCAGCTGATCGACATCTGCCGCAAGCTGTTCGCGCAGGTCGATCCGCGCTTTGCCGCAGAGTTCGAGACGCTCGTCGATCACAAGTTGCTCGACTTGATGAGCCGCAAGGGCAAGGCGCCGGGTGGCTACCAGTACCAGCTCGAAGACATCCGCCTGCCGTTCTTGTTCGTCAACGGCGTCGGCTTGCACGGCGACGTGCAGACGCTGCTGCACGAAGGCGGCCATGCGTTCCACTCGATCCTCTGCCGCGACTTCGACCTGCTCGCATTCCGCGACTACCCCATCGAGTTTGCCGAGACCGCGAGCATGTCGATGGAACTGCTCGGCCTCGAGCACCTGAGCTCCGTCTACTCGCCTGTCGATGCCAAGGCTGCGCGCAAGAAGCACCTCGAAGGCATCCTGCGCATCCTCACGTGGATTGCGTCGATCGACGCATTCCAGCACTGGGTCTACGCCAACGAAGGCCACACGCGCGAGCAGCGTCGCGACGCATGGCGCGCGATCCGCGCGCGGTTTGCGCCGCATCTGGACTGGAGCGGCATCGAGCACGCGCTCGCGATGCAATGGATCGCGCAGTCGCACCTGTTCAACCACGCCTTCTACTACATCGAGTACGGCATCGCGCAGCTCGCGGCGCTGCAGGTCTGGAGCAACTACCGCAAGGACGAGAAGGCCGCCGTCGCCTCGTATCGCAGCGCGCTCGCACTCGGCGGCAGCAAGACGCTGCCCGAGCTGTTCGCGACCGCGAACGTCGCATTCGACCTCTCGGCAGACAAGTTGCGCGCGCTGGTCGCGGACGTGATGGCGCAGACGAGAGACTGAGCGCGGTCGCCGTTCCTGGCTAGGCGCCGCCGCTCACCCCTTGCCCCGGCGCAGCCGTTCGTTCTCCACCATGCGCTCGCCGAGCTTCTTCTCGAAGCCGCGCTCGCTCGGCACGAAGAACTCCGCGCCCTTCATGTCCTCCGGCAAGCACGAGAACGCGGCGATGCCGCTCGCCGTGTCGTGCGCGTAGACGTAGCCCTTGCCGTGGCCCAACTCCTTGCCGAGCGCCGTTGGCGCATTGCGCAAGTGCAACGGCACAGGGTGCTGCGCATCCTCGCGCGCGACCTCGATCGCAGCGTCGATCGCGCGCACCACAGCGTTGCTCTTTGGCGCAGCTGCGAGATAGACGATCGCTTGGGTGAGTGGCAGTCGGCCTTCGGGCATGCCGAGGAACTGCACGGCCTGCAGCGCTGAGACCGCAACCTGCAACGCCATGGGGTCCGCGAGACCGACGTCCTCCGCGGCCATCGAAACGACGCGGCGCGCGATCGAGACCGCGTCGCCGCCTGCTTCCGCAAAGCGCGCAAACCAGTAGACCGCAGCCTGCACGTCGGAGTTGCGCAGGCTCTTGTGCAACGCTGACAGCAGGTCGTAGTGCAGGTCGCCGTCCTTGTCGTGGCGCAGCGCGCGATGCTGGAACGACTCCGTGACCATCTCCTTCGTGATCACGTCGCGATCGACGCACGTGGCAGCGCAGGCCTCGAGCGCCGTCAGCGCACGGCGCGCGTCGCCGCCGCTGAGCACGCCAATCCTCGCCTTCGCATCGGCTTCGATGGTGAGTTCGCGCACGCCGAGTCCGCGTTCTCGGTCCGACAACGCGCGATCGACCATCGCGCCGATCGCTTCCTGCGACAACGACTGCAGCGCGATCACGCGGCACCGCGACAACAGCGCGGCGTTGACCGAGAACGACGGATTCTCCGTCGTCGCGCCGACCAACACGAGCAAGCCGTTTTCGACGTGCGGCAAGAACGCGTCCTGCTGCGACTTGTTGAAGCGATGAATCTCGTCGACGAACACGAGCGTGCATTGCCCAGTTCGCGACCTGCGCGTCTCGGCGGCCGCGATCGCATCGCGAACCTGCGCAACGCCGGACAGCACTGCCGAGAACGGCTCGAACGCGAGGCCCGCGTGCTGCGCGATCAATTGCGCGAGCGTCGTCTTGCCGGTGCCCGGCGGGCCCCACAGCAGAAGCGACCCAGCCTTGCCGCTCTCGATTGCGCGGCGCAGCGCGCGGCCTTCGCCGACGACCTGCTCCTGACCGAGATACTCCTGCAGCGTTTGCGGCCGCATGCGTTCGGCGAGCGGCACGTTGCCCGCAGCTTTCTTCGGCTGCGGCGCCTCGTCGTGCAGGCCGCCGAACAGGCTCACTTCCGCTGCCTCCGCGCCTCGTAGAGCAGCACGCCCGCCGCGACTGCGACGTTGAGGCTCTCGACTGGCTGCGTGAGCGGGATGCTCGCGCGCACGTTCGCGGCCAGAGCGAGCGCTGGCGACACGCCATTCGCTTCCGCGCCCAGCACCAGCAACGTCGGCCTCTTCATGTCGATTGCGGTGTACTCCACATCGCCGCCTGCTTCCGAAGTGACGATCTGCAGGCCGTGCTGCTTGGCGAACGCGATCACGCCCTGCGCATCGAGCCCGTGGCGGATCGGCAACCGGAACACCGAGCCCATCGAGCCGCGCACAGCCTTGTCGCGGAACGGATCTGCGCCGCCCTTCAGCGTGATCACGCCCGTTGCGCCCGCAGCCTCGCTGCTGCGCAGCAGCGCGCCGAGGTTGCCTGGATCGCGCACGCCCGCCGCGCACAACACGAGCGGCGCCTGCTTGCCGCGCAGCAAATCCTCGTCCTCCCACTTCCGCTTGGCGAACAGGACCGCAACGCCTTGGTGCGTGTCGAGCGCGGACGCGCGCTCCAGCACTTC
>CAIYFF010000132.1 GCA_903925435.1 uncultured Planctomycetota bacterium
AGCGATTGCCGTCGGCGTTGTTTGTGGACCGTGAGCCGTGGATCGCGCTTGCGATCGCGTTGCCCTGCGCGTTTTTGGGCGCGGTCTACACCGCAACGCTGTCGCGCTTGCTGCCATCGGTGCGCGCGGTCGAACAGAAGTGCGCCGCTGCGTGCGGAACGCCAAGCGACTTCACGATCGCCGCGTTCTCGATGCTGTGCGCCACAGCAGAGGGACTGTGCGTCCGCTACTGGCTGCAGGATTGGCGCGGCTATCTGCCTTCGCTCGGGATCGCGGTCGGCATGTCGATCGGCCCCGGCTTCTGGCGGATGTGGCCGGTGTTCCTTGGCATCGCTGCGCTGCTAGGCGGCATGGTCGCACTCGGCTCGGGGCTCGCGTCGTCGATCCTCGCGCATGCACTGATCCTCTATTGGTCCCTGCGTAGGATCCTCTCCCAGTGAACGCCTTGCTGCCGTTGTTGCTGTCCGTGCCGATGTGCCTGCCTTGCGTTGCGCAGGCGCCTTCAGCCACTCCGCAAGATCCGCCGACGCTCGACCCCAATGCGCCGCGTCAGCCGATGCCGCTGCCCATCGCGTTTGCGTGCCGTCGCAATGGCCGCGCGATCGAAGTCGATGGCTCGCTCGTCGACTGGCCGGAATTGCCGGCGATCGACCTGCAGGACATGCGCCAACTGTCGGGCACGAGCGGCGGCGCGTGGCGTTCGCCGGCGGATTGCTCCGCGGTGGCGTTCTTGCTGTGGGACGGCGATCACTTGTGGTTTGCAGCGAGCGTCAAGGACGAATGGCATCGCGCGCTCGACCCCAACTCGATTGCGCTGCTGGAGACGCCGGTCGCGGACAGCATCCTGCTCAGCATCGATCCGCTTCGCGACACGAGATCGTTCGGCCCGGATCCGCGGCGAGCGGACGACTCGGAGTTTTGGCTGTCCGAAGAAGCGTCGCACGAAGTGATGCGGTGGGATCGCTATCGCGGCACGGCGCGAGTGCTCGACGACGCGCGCCTCGTGGTCAGCCACGATCGCGAGCAAGGGATCACGACCTATGAGGCGCAGTTGCCGTGGAAGGCGCTGCTGCCGCTCGGCAAGGAGCCAAAGGCTGGGTTGGCCTTCGACCTCCAACTCGTCGTCAGTGACTTCGACGAGAGCACGGATCCGATGCCGCAGACGCGGATCGGCTGGACCTTTGGTTGCGGAGTGACTGCCGACGCGGCGTTGTTCGGCACGGCCATGCTGCTCGACGACGGTGGCGAGCTGAAGCAGGGGCTGCCGACGGCGCCGGATCGGCTTGCGATCGAAGTCGAAGAACGACTGCAGCCCGCGTGGTGGAAGGCGATCGCCGACGCGATGCAGCAAGTGCCGCCGCAAATCCACGATGGCAAAGAAGCGCCGGAAGCGTGCGGCGGCTTGCGGCGGTTGGAGTTGCTGCAGCGGCTCGACTACGAGATCGCCCGCCACCCGCGCGTCGACTTCGTCGAGTTCTGCCAGCGCGTGCACCGGCGCATGTCGCGCGAGGTCGCGGCGGCAGAGCAGCGCGGATTGCCGTTCTTTTGGGATCTGCGCTCGCAGCAGCTGGCCGAGGTCGCCGCAACCGCGCCGCCAAAGCGCGGCTTTGCGCTGTCTCGATTGCCGCAGGGCGGGTGGCTCGTGCGCGCCGAGAAGCAGTCGTTCCTCGTCGATCCAGCGGGGGCGGACGTTGCGACGCGCTTTTGGGCTGGTTCCGAGTTTGTGTTGCTGACCGAGTCGCTCGACATGTCGCGCCGCAATGACCAGTTGCTGTTGCGCATGGCAGAAGGCGATGCCCAGCGCCCGTTCTATGCGCACATCGCGTTCCATATGCCCCGCTTGTTGATGAACGACATGCCGCTGATCGCGCCTGGTTCGACGGTGCGTCAGGCCAATGGCGCAGAGATCGAGGCTTTGGGCGAGAAGCGCGACGATGGCCAAGTCGCATTCGGCATGGGGTATCGGGTCGATCTGCCAGGACCGCATCGGATCGTGTTCTGCGGGCCTTCGCTGCGCCCCGAAGACCTGCCCGCTGGCCGCATCGACGCGCTTGTGCTGTCACCGCGAAATCCACAGGCTGTGGAAATTGCCCAAAAGGCCGCGCCCGATCTCGTCGTCATCGAAGACGCCTTTGGCTGTTTTGTGCTGCCCAATGCGGCACGGGTCGATCTGCGTATCGCGCATCGGTTGCAAAAGGACGTGCTGCCTCTGAAGTCGATCTTGTTGGCTCCGGGCGAGACGTGGGCCATATCGAGGCCGTAAATCAAAGACGCTTTCTTACGCTCTCAGTATTGAAAGGGGATTTGCTGCGACGCATCATCCCCCGCCACTGTCGGTTGATCCGGCATGTCGGACCCCCGCACACAAACACACACACCAACATGGCAGCCAAGAAAGACACGTCGGCGATGGACTTCATCCTCGCCACCCTCAAGAAGAGCAAGAAGGCCTCCTACGCTGAGGTCAAGGCCGCGGCGGACGAGAAGGGCCTCGCCGTCTACCCGATTATGTATGGCCGCGCGCAAGCGCTGCTGGGCTACGTCCCGATGAAGCCGCGTGGCCAGGGCAAGGCCGCAGTCGCGAAGGCCGCGAAGGCAGCCCCCGCCGCCGCCGTGGCGCCAATCGCCGGCGCGCCGGTCACGCGCGGCCCGGGCCGCCCGCCGAAGAGCAGCTACGTCACCGCGGCAGCTCCTTCGATGGACCTCAGCTCGCTCGACGGCATCATCAACGCCGTGCGCAGCTCGGAGACGGCCAAGGCTCGCTACCGCACCGCGCTGGAGAAGATCCAGTCGATCCTCGGCGACGCGCTCGCGTGATCGCACGGGCCTGACACCAAGGCTCACCCCGACACTCAGGCTCGCAATGCAACGGGCGTCCGCTCCTTGGAGCAGGGCGCCCGTCGCATTTCAGGCAGGTCCCTTCGCGCGCTGTGCGAGCTGAATTGCCGACGGCATATCGACGTCCTTGGCGCGGCGGTCGCATTGCTGCGAGAACTCGGCGCCGATGGCTAGCACGCGCTGCGCAGCCTCGCCTTGCGGCATCGCAATCCCGTCCACGTGCGTGACGAGCGCCACGTCGCGCAGCGTGCTGCTGGTGAACACCGCGTCGGCAGTGAGAGCGTCGTTGCGCGTGAGGTCGCGTTCTTCCACGCGTTCGCCGCGTGCTCGCAAGAAATCGATCAGCAGTGCGCGCGTGACGCCGAGCAGGATCCCGGCGTGCGCGGGTGGCGTGAGCCATGTGCCGTTCTTCACGAAGAACACGTTGCTCGTCGAGGCCTCGGTCACATGGTCGCTCGTGTTCAAGAACAGGCAGTCGGTAGCGCCCGCCTGTTTTGCCTCCGCGAGCCCGAGCACGTTGTTGAGGTAATTGCCGCTCTTCACTGCGGGGTCGAGCGCGCGCCGGTCGTTGCGCAAGCGTTCGATGATCTGCAGCCGCACATCGGATGGCGCCGGCGGCAGCGGTCGCGCAAACAGGATCCAGCGCTCGGGTCCAGGGGCTGCGCGCAAGTCGATGCTCGGCGCCGTTCCCGTGCCGCGCGTGACGACGATGCGCACGTAGTGCTCGGCATTGCCGGCTGCGTGCATCGTGTCGAGGACGCGGCGAAGGATCGTCGCGTCGTCGAGCGACAGCTCCATGCCGATGCCCATTGCCGACGCGCGCAGGCGATCGAGATGCTCTTGCCACGCGAACAGGCTGCCGTTGCGCGTGCGGATCACCTCGTAGATCGAGTCGCCGAACAGGAAGCCGCGGTCGAGGACGGGCACGGTCGCTTCGTGCTCGGGGACGATCCTGCCGTCGATGTTGCAGAGGTTGGCCATGGCGAGCCCAGCATCCGCCGCGCCGCAGCCGGCGCAACGCCGCAGCCGTGCGCAGTCGCCCTCGGGCGCAGAGCGCCGAGCCATCGCGTCGCGTGATTCGCAGCGGCCTCGGTCCTACACTCCTCGCCCCGATGTGCGGCTTCATCTCGATCTTCGGTCCTGAGGGCTCAGACGTTCTCCAGGACATCTTGACCGGTCTCTTGGCGATCCAGCACCGCGGCCAGGACGCCGCGGGCATCGTGAGCTTCGACGAGAAGTTCCGGGCCAAGAAGGGGCTCGGCCTCGTGCGCGAAGTGTTCGAAGAGAAGCACTTGTCGCGGCTGTCAGGCTCGATGGCGGTTGGCCACGTGCGCTACCCGACGGTCGGACAAAACGAAGTCGGCGACGTGCAGCCGTTCTGGATCGACTTCCCCGTCGGCGTCGCGATGGCGCACAACGGCAACGTCACGAACTTCCACGAACTGAAGAAGGACTACTTCGCCGGCCGCCACGTTCGCCTCGCCAGCAACTGCGACCTCGAAGCCGTGCTCTACGTGTTTGCGGATCGCCTGCTGCGCCGCAAGGGCGACTCGGTCGTGGCCGAAGACGTCGTCGAAGCGACGCGCGAGACGTTTGAGCGCGTGAAGGGCGCCTACTCGGTGGTCGGCATCATCGCCGGTGTCGGCATGTATGCGTTCCGCGATCCGTTCGGCATCAAGCCGTGCATCTTCGGCCGCAAGCAGACCGATCAGGGCTGGCAATACGCGGTCGCCAGCGAGTCCGTCGTCCTCGATGTCGCGGGCTACGAGGTCGTGCGCGACCTCAAGGCGGGAGAGCTGTTGTGGATCGGCATGGACCGCAAGCCGCAGTTCTTCCAGGTTGGAACCAAGCCGCACCGTCCGTGCGTGTTTGAGTACATCTACTTCGCGCGGCCCGACAGCTCCCTCGATGGCGCTTCGGTCTACGCCGCACGCCTTGAGCTCGGCAAGAAGCTCGGCGAGCAATGGAAGAAGACGGGCCTCGAGGTCGACGTCGTGATCCCTGTGCCGGAGTCCGCGCGCACCGCCGCGCAGACGATGGCGGAGGTCCTCGGCGTCCCGTATCGCGAGGGCTTCGTCAAGAACCGCTATGTCGGCCGCACGTTCATCATGCCGAACGACAAGGCGCGGCAGTCGACGATCCGCCACAAGCTCAATCCCATCCGCGTCGAGTTCGAAGGCAAGCGCGTCTTGATCCTCGATGACTCGATCGTGCGCGGCAACACGAGCCGTCAGATCGTCAAGATCGCTCGCCAGATGGGCGCCGCGAAGGTCTACCTCGCGAGCTACTCGCCGCCGCTCTTGCACCCGTGTCTCTACGGCATCGACATGTCGACCAAGCGCGAGTTCGTCGCGCGCGGCCGCACGACCGCAGAGATCGCCACCGAACTCGGCGCCGATTTCGTTCTCTACCAGACCATCGAGGACATGGTCCAAGCAGTGCAGGCAGTCGGCCCCGATCGCCAGTTCTGCAAGGCGTGCTTCGACGGCAACTATCCGACCGGCGACATCACCGAGCGCATGCTCAGCGACATCGAGACGGATCGCCTCGAAGCCACGAAGTCCTGACCGCGCGCGGGCTTGTCGAGCCAAGCTTCCGATGTTTCGATGCGCGCATGGAAGCACTCCATGCGGCGGGGATCCTAGGGGTCGTTTTTTGCCAGGCTTTGGCGTTTGCTCAGGAGCCGTTCGCTCCGCGAGAGGAGTTGCGTGGACTCGAGCGCATCGCAGGCGAGATCGCGCGCAGCGGAAGACCTGACGAATGGGGCGAGTTGATCTCGACGCTCGCCAATCTCGGGCTCCCGTCCAAAGACCTCGCGACCTTGCGCGCCGCCGGCGAGAAGGATCTCGCGCGCGCCAAGAAGCGGAGCGCGGACACGTCGAGGATCCGCAAGGCCATCACGGATGCGGCTGCCCTACTGAGCAAGCGGCTTGCGACGTGCGAGCCCGAGGAACGCAAGCTGCGTTTTGCAGAGCTGCTGTGCGCTCTCGATTCCAACCTAGCGGTCGCCAACGAGACGCTGAGGCGCGAGTTGCATGAAGGCCGATGGAGCATGGTCGGCGAATCCAAGCGCGCGCAGCGCCGCAACGAGATCAACCGTGCGTTGCAGGATGCACGCCGGCTGCCTGTTGATATCCAAGTGCTGCAAAGTCGAGGCGATGAGCCCGATGCCGAGAAGACGGGCGGAGCGTTGTTGGCCCGGGTCCTACAGCGCCCCTTCGTGACGGCGAAGTATGGGGGCCTTGTTGTGCACAGCGCGCGAACACCGGAGCAGACCAAGCGCATCGTGGAGCACGCGCTGCGGGGCTTTGCGGTCGCAGGTTACGTGGCAGGTGGAGCGCTGCGCATTCCGGACTCGAAGCCAATTTCTTTTGTGCTGCTCGACAGCAGGGTTGACTACGACAACTCCTTCCGGGTTGCCGCAGAGAGAGCTTGGATTGACTCGAAGACCGCCGCCCAGGCTCATTCTATGCAAGGTTTTTACCTGGAGTCAGGCGTGCTTGTCGGGCTAGCTCGCATGGAGGTCGAAGCTGAATCCGTGATGCTCTTCAAGCTCGACGAATGGCGTCTTTCGACGCCAGCGCTGACAGCCGGGCATCTCAACTGGGTCTCCAAGGCGTTCCTCGGCACATCGATTCCTACATTCACCTACGAAACGACCACCGAGCGATCGAAGAAGCCTCCTTCGACGCTGTCTGGCGACCCAAGAGCTCTGCTCGAACGCGAGACTGCATTCCACCTCGCCCAAGCAGGCTTGGCCGGAAGTCGCACCTTCATCCGCTATCTAGCCGCTCACCGTGAGGATCCACCGTGGTCTAACGCGATGAAGAGCCAGATCGGGGAGATCCAAGGCGAGGACCTGCTCAAGGCGATGCTTGTGGCTGAGTACCTCATGGAGGAAAGCGACCTCAAGAAGCTCGACGAGCTCTTGA
>CAIYFF010000133.1 GCA_903925435.1 uncultured Planctomycetota bacterium
CGATGGCAGCTTGCTCGCAGCGCTCCATGCGCGCTGCGAACTGATCGCCGTGCTGCCGTTCTGGGTCGGGCCGAAGGACGAGACGATCTACGTCTTCTCCGCGCGCTGACTCGGCGTCTGCTTGCGCTGTGGCACGGGGTCGTAGCCAGGTGCGCAGAATGGGTGGCAACGCAGGATCCGTCGCACCGTGAGCCAGATGCCGTGCAGCGATCCGTGTTCGCGCAGCGCATCGAGCGCGTATTGCGAACAGGTTGGATCAAATCGGCAGCAGCGCGGCTTCAGCGGCGACAGGAATCGCCGGTAGAAGCGGACTGGCAGCATCAGGATCCGATTCACGCGCCGCCTCGACGTTCGTCGCGACCGCCGTTGCCCTTGCGAGGCGCTCCGCCCCGATGCGGGTTGTTGCGGCGCCGCTGCTCGAGCGCCTGCACGACGAGGCGCGGCACCTCGCGACGGAGTTCGACCAACGTCGCGTGCGCTTCGTTCTGCCGCGGGATCAGCACCACGTCGATGTCGGCGGGCAGCGAAATGCGTTCGAGCCGAAAGGCCTCGCGCAACAGTCGCTTGATCTTGTTGCGTCGCACGGCCGAGCCATGGTCCTTGCTCACCGAGAGTCCGAGGCGAATGCCCTTTGGCTCCATCTGCCGCAGCACCACGGCGGTCATCCATGCACCCGTTGCGCGGACGCCGTGCTTGTAGACGCGCTGGAACTCACGGCTCGCATGAAGCCGCGCCGCCGACGGCAGCTTGTAGCGCTGCGGCCCCGCGGCTTCGGTCACTGGCGCAGCGCCTCGACGGCTTCCTGCACCTTGGCGCTGTCGGGCGGCAACGTCGTGGTCGCGAGGAACGTGCGCATGTCGTCCTTCGCCTCGTCGTTGCGACCGAGCTTCTTCAGGATCAATCCGCGGTTGTAGCGTTCGTCGCTGCGTCGCGGATCGATGGCGAGCACGGCATCGACGTGGGCCAGCGCCTTCTCGAACTCACCGCGTTCGTAGAGGTGTTGCGCGAGCAGCGTGCGGACTCCGATCTCGTCGCCGCGCAGGATCTGCAGCGAGCTCTTACGGAACTGCTCGTAGCCCCAGATCGTCGTGCGGTCGATTTCGTCCTGCGTCTTCTTCTGGTCCGCAGCGGCGGCTTCGAGGTACTTCTCGCCGTGCTCCAGCATCCCCGCGGAGTCGCGCGTGACCGCGGCGATCTGCAGCAGATGGAAATGGCAGAGGCGAGGGACCTCGCCGCGATCGAGTAGCGCCAGCAGCAGCTTGCGCGACTCCATCAAGCACTTGTCGGCGTCTGCATTCGCGTCGATGACCTTCTGCTTTGCGTCCTCGGCGTTGGGGTCGATGCGCGCAGCCTCCGCGAGGCGGCGCTGGCCCTGCTTCTGCTGTGCGAGCGCGTAATAGAACAGCAGGTATCGGTCGTGGTAGGCGACGTCGCGCTGATCGAACACTTCTTCGAACTCGCCGAGGCTCTGGTCGAGCAGCTTGTGATCGGAGCCCGACGCAGGCGCGCTCTGGCGCAAATGGATGCACGCGCGCAGCGACAGCAGCTTGTAGTCGTCCGGCTCGATCTCGAGGCCGCGATCGATGAGGCCGAGCGCTTGGTCAAACTTGCCGCCCTCGAAGTAGAGGCCGGCGTTGCGCTGGTAGGACGCGAGTTGGCGCTCCTCTTCGCTCTGGGTCGACGAGCAAGCGGCCGCGAGCAGCAGCAGGGACAGCGAGGTCAGGCGGCGCATCGGGATGTTCCTGTTTGGTTCCGAGCCGAGGGGTCTACGGCCGGGCGGACAGGATAGGCAGGGCACCGGGCTAGGGAAGGGGCGGCGCGGGGCTGGCTGGAAATGGCGGCTTCGTTGGGCTAGCAATGCCCCGTTCCTCAGTTCTGGAGAACCTCAAGACCGCCCCATGATCTTCGATCCGCTCTACTTGTTGATTGTCGGTGTTGGCCTCGTGCTCGGCTTCTTGGCGTCCGCCAAGGTCAAGAGCACGGCCGCTTACTACAGCCGCATCGGCACGCGCCGCGGCTACACCGGCGCCCAGGTCGCCGAAGCCATCCTGCGCGCCAATGGCATCCAGGACGTCAAGATCGAGGCGGTGTCCGGTCAGCTGACCGACCACTACGACCCGCGCAACAAGACGCTGCGCCTGTCCGAGACGGTTTACGGCGCCAACAGCATCACGGCAGTCGGCGTCGCCGCGCACGAAGTGGGCCACGCGATCCAGCATGCGCACGGCTATGGCCCGCTGAAGTTCCGTTCGGCCTGGGTGCCGGTCGCCGGCTTTGGCACCAACCTCGGCATCTGGATCATCATGGCCGCCGCGATGATGGGCGGTGTCAGTGGCTCGCCGATGCTCACGTGGATCGGGCTTGCGATGTTCGCGACCTCGACGGTGTTCACGCTCGTGACGCTGCCGGTCGAGTTCGACGCGAGCCGTCGCGCGATGATCACGTTGGAGCAAAGCGGCGTGTTGGCAGCCGATGAGTTGCCGGGCGCGCGCTCGGTGCTCAACGCGGCCGCGATGACCTACGTCGCCGCGTTCGTGAGCTCGCTGCTCGTGCTGCTGTATTGGGCGATGCGGCTTGGCCTGTTCTCGCGCAGCAACGACGACTGATCGCGCAGGCCGCGCGATCGCCGCTCACGCGAGCAGTTCGCGCGGCACCTTGCCGTAGACGTCCGTGAGCCGGATGTCGCGGCCGCCGAAGCGGAACGTGAACCGCTCGTGGTCCACGCCGAGCAAGTGCAGCATGGTTGCGTGCATGTCGTGGATCGAGAACGGCCGATCGACCGCCGCGTAGCCGTAGTCGTCGGTCGCGCCATACGAAGCGCCTGCGCGGACACCGCCGCCCGCCATCCACGTCGTGAAGCCGAACGGATTGTGGTCGCGGCCGTCGCGGCCTTGCGCGAAGGGCGTGCGACCAAACTCGCCGCTGTAGACGACGAGCGTGTCGTCGAGCATCCCGCGCGCTGCGAGGTCTTCGAGCATCGCGGCGATGGGGCGATCGACCATGCGACAGTTGTCGGCGAGGCCTCCGCGCAGATTGGCGTGCTGGTCCCAGCGATCGTGGCCCGTGTTGGGGCAGAGCACTTCGACGAAGCGCACGCCGCGCTCGACGAGTCGCCGCGCGATCATGCACTGTTGCGCGTAGATGCGGGTCGGTTCGTAGTCGTCGTCCATGCCGTAGCGATGGCGCACGGACTCCGGCTCGCTCGCAAGGTCGAACAGCTCGGGCACCGCGGTTTGCATGCGGAACGCGAGTTCTTGGTTCTTCATCGCCGAAGCAATCGCGTCATGGCCCGCGGTCTCGCGCAGCGTCATCGCATCGAGCGCATCGACGAGGTCGAGCTTGCGGCGCTTCTCCGCTGTGCCGTCGCGCGGCGTCACGTTTGCGAGCGGTTCGCCCTTCATGCGGAACACCGATCCCTGCGCGTGCGCCGGCAAGAAGCCGTTGCCAAAGCAGTCGATGCCGCCGGGCGGGATCAGGCCGCCGTTGAGCACGCAGAATGCGGGCAGGTTCTCGCTCTCGCAGCCAAGGCCATAACTGGCCCACGCGCCAGCGCTCGGCCTGCCTTGCAACCCGTGGCCGGTGTGCAGGAAGTAGTTGGCGTTGGTGTGCTCGCTGAAGTCCGCGACCGTCGACTTGACGATGCACAGCCGATCCGCCGACTGCGCGAGATGCGGGAACAAGTCGCTGACCCAGTGGCCTGCTTCGCCGTACTGGCGGAACTTCCACGGCGAGCCGAGCGTGGCGCCGTCGTCCTGGAACTGCGTCGGCGCGCGCTTTCGCGTCCACGGCTTGCCGTGGTCCTGCTGCAGCTTGGGCTTGTAGTCGAACGTGTCGACGTGGCTCGGGCCGCCATCCATGTAGAGGAAGATCACGGCGCGGCACCGCGGAGCGTGGTGGCGTGCGCATGCGCCGCCGCCGTCGCGCGGCTTTGGCGCGAGTTCGCGTCCGCGCGCGAACGCGTCGAAGAACGGGAGCATCGCAAAGCCGTTGCCGGCGCGGCGCAGGAAGTCGCGGCGTGAGCAGGGAGCGTTCATCGCAGGTAGACGAACTCCTTCTTGTTCCACAACGCGTGCGCGAGTTCGGCAAAGGGCCGCGCGTCGTTCGCATCGGCGGCCAGGTCCGTTCGCGCTGCCTGAAGCATCGCGATGCATGCAGCGGACTCCGCGCTCGACGGCGGTCGCGCGAACATGCGCACAAACCAACGCCGCACGCGGTCCTCGTCGGTGGCGAGCTTCTCGTCTTGCATCAGGTGGTCGGCCGTGACTCTGGCCATCGCGAGCACGAACGCGTCGTTCTGCATCGCAAGCGATTGCGCCGGCACGTTGCCGGTCGTGCGCGCGCCCATCGTGCTGAACGGACGCGGCAGGTCGAACGCGACCAGGAAGTCGGGCAGGAAGTTGCGCGGCGCCGCGAGGTAGATGCTGCGGCGACCGTCGCCGTCGACCGGGCCTTGGCGATCCGGCTTGCCGCGCGCGCGTTCGTGCGGATGCAGCCGCACGGGGACCGAGGGCCCAAACCGACGTTCGTCGAGCCGGTCCGCGATGGCGAGGATCGCGTCGCGCACGGCCTCGCCTTGCAGGCGACGCAGGTTCTGCCGTGACCACTGCTGGTTGTTGGGATCGCGTTCGATCTGCGCGTCGGATGCGACGCTGTCCATCGCGTAGGCCTGCGAGAGCGCGATGCGGCGCAGCAACTTCTTCTGCGACCAGCCCGAGCGAACGAGCGACAGCGCGAGATGGTCGAGCAGTTCGGGATGCGTTGGCGCTTCGCCGAGATGGCCCAGGTTGTCGACGGTGCGCGCGAGCCCGCGGCCAAACATGTGGTGCCACAGCCGATTGGCGAGCACGCGCGCGGGCAGCGGGTTGTCGGGGCCGAACATCCGTTCCGCGAGTTCGAGGCGGCCACTGCCGCGCGGCAACTCCATCGGCTGCTCGCCAGCGATCGCGCGCAGGAAGCGGCGTGGTGCGATGGGGCCCTGGTCCTTGTGGCTGCCGCGCAAGAACACGTGCTCGTCCTCGCCGGTGCCGTCGGCCATGCCGGGCGCGGTGCCGGGCTTTGGCAGCGCGGCCAGCGACGCGCGCCAGCGCTGCAGCGCGGCTGCGACCGAAGTGTCCGTGAGCGGCAGTTCGCGCAGCGAACCCTTCGCTGCGGGGAACGGCGGCTCCTTGTCGTTGCTGATCACCACGCTGCGCACCGCGACCCAGGCGTCGTCGGGATACGCGCCACCGTCGCGTTCGGGGTCCGCGAGGTCGTGCGCGCGCTGGTCGAGCAGTTGGAGGTAGCCGCGGTGTCCGCGGAACTGGCCGAGGTCGAAGCGGATCCAGTGCGGCTCTTGGTTGCCGATGCCGTGACGCAAGCGGCCGTAGATCGGATCGCGCACGATGTGGAAGCCGTCCACGATCAGCTGCGCGCGCGCGCCGTGGCCTGCCACTTCGACGTGCAGATACGAACCGTCGAGCTCCATCGTCGGCGACATCAGCACGCAGTCGCGTTCGCGCGAGATTGCAGCGGTGGTGAGCCACGTGCCGTCGAATGCGCGAACGCGCACCGCGTCGGCGGTGACCGAGTCGACGAAGCCAGAGTCCAGTGGTTGCGGCGCCGATTGGTCGCCGACCGCGGCCCAGCCGCGCACGCTTTCGTGCAGCGGAGCCTTGTGCTGTTGTGCGTCGTCGCGAGCGGGCGCGCCGATCGACGCGAGCGCAGCCTGCGCGGCCGCTGCGGCCTCGACCGCCGAAGGCTCCGCGCGGCGGATGGGCCGCTGCGCATAGCGCGAGCTCTTCAAGAAGCCGTAGAGCGCGTAGTAGTCCTCGTCGCCGATCGCGTCGAACTTGTGATCGTGGCATCGCGCGCATGCGACCGTGACGCCGAGGAACGTCTTCGTCAGCACGTCGATCTGGTTGTCGATGCGATCCGCTTCGTGCTGCTTGGCATCGATGGGCGAGTGGGTCTGTTCGCAGAACCAATAGAAGCCGGTCGCGATCGACGACTCGTTGGTGCCGCTGTTCGGGTCGATGCGCGGGTTCGGCAGCAAGTCGCCAGCGATGTGCTCCTTGGCGAACACATCGAACGGCACGTCGGCGTCGATCGCGCGCACGACGTAGTCGCGGTAGCGCCACGCTTCGGGGATGCGGAAGTCGAACTCATGCCCGAGTGTCTCGGCGTAGCGCACAAGGTCGAGCCAGTGGCGGGCCCAGCGTTCGGCGTGCGACTTGGACGCGAGCAGCGCATCGACGACGCGTTCGCGCGCAGTCGGCGAGTTGTCGAGCGCAAACGATGCGACGAGGCGCTCGTCTGGCGGCAGGCCCGTGAGGTCGAAGCACACGCGGCGCAGCCACACGTGGGGCGGCGCTGCCTCGGCGCGTTCGATGCCGTTCTGTTCGAGCGGCGCGAGCAAGAATGCGTCGATCGCATCGCTGCTGCGCGCGGCTAGGCGCACGGTTGGGATCGGCGCGTCGGCAAGCGGTCGCCAGGCCCAATGCTGCAAGCGCTGCTCGAAGGACGCGTCGATCTGCGCAGAGAGCGGCGCAGCGACGGCAAGCGAGAGGGCGAGCCCGAGGGCATGCGGCCTATGGGAGTGGAGGCGCATGGTCGGCCGCTCACCGTAGCGAGGCGATGGAGGCGCGTCACGACGGCGGTCCGTTCGATGCCGCATGGATGCGCCGCGCCGTCTTGTGCGAGGCGCTGCGTTCTGTGGGTCGCGGATGCGCGCGCCACAAAGCGAAACGGCCGGCTGTGATAGCCGGCCGTCATCGGGAGTCCGTCCGCGCGCATTCGCGCGCGAACCAGATCAGCCCTGCTTCTCTTCCTTCTTCGCCGCGCCGACCGTGACCGGCACGGTCAGGTGCTGTTCGCCGAAGCGGATCGTCAGCGAGCAGGCGTTGTCCTGCGCCGTGGGCTCGAGCGTGATGCCCATGCACTCGGACTTCGTCTGGCTCGGCTGCAGCACCATGCGC
>CAIYFF010000134.1 GCA_903925435.1 uncultured Planctomycetota bacterium
CTGGACTCGCAAGATCACGCACCCGAGCGAGGTCGTGAAGAAGGGCGAGGAGATCGAGTGCGTGGTGCTCTCGGTCGATCAGGAGAAGAAGCGCATCGCGCTCGGCCTGAAGCAGCTGCAGCAGGATCCGTGGCAGGGCGATATCCCGGCGCGTTACCACATCGGCGACAGCGTCCCGGGCACGGTCACGAAGATCACCAACTTCGGTGTGTTCGTGGAGCTGGAGATGGGCCTCGAAGGCCTGCTCCACATCTCCGAGTTGGCTGACCACAAGGTCGACAACCCGGAAGACGTGGTCAAGGTTGGCCAGCGCGTCGAAGTCCGCATCATCAAGATCGACTCGGACGAGCGGAAGATCGGCCTCACGCTGATCCAGGCTCACTTCGAGGAGAGCGAGGAAGCGGAAGTCGCGCCGAAGAAGGAAGCCGAGCGTGCAGCTCCGGCGCAGCCCGCCCTTGGTTCGCTCGCGGACCAGCTGAAGGGCATCGGCCAGCGCATGAGCGAGCGCGAGGCGCAGAAGAAGACGCAGTCCGACTCGTAGTAGTCGCATGACGACGCGCACGAAGCCCGGCGACGGTCCGCACCCGCGGTCGTCGACCGGGCTTCGTGCGTTTGTAGGCACGTTGCTGCTCAGCTCGTGCGTCACGACCTATGACGACGAGGATCCCGTCGCCAACGCCGTCCCGATGGTGGTGGCGACGACGGTTGCGCCCGACGGCGCCGATCCGGCGCTCGCCGAGTTCTATGGCTCGGTGATGGCGCAGTTGCAGGAAGCGCACCAAGGCCGGGACTTCGCGCGCATGCGACTCTTGGTCGACACCTATCTGGTCGACTACGCGCCCGAGTGGGCCGTGCCGCGACTCGTCGGGTTTCGCGACCTGTCGTATGGCCTGCAGTTCGAGTCGCATGCGGCATCGAACGCGACGCTGGTCCAGGCTGCGCCGAGCGCGCCAGAGGCGACCGAATCCGCCGCGACCGTCACGCCGTTGGCTGCCGACACGATCGGCGCGCCGCTCGAGTTCGAGTTGCGCATCGCATCGCCACCAGATGGGCCGTGGCGGCTTGGCGGCGAGGCCGAGGCGGACCCGATCGCGTTCCGCGTGACGCTGGTGATCCAAGAACGCTTCCTCGATGGCAGCACGCGCCGCATCGAGGATGCGGAGGTGGTGCGCCTTGGCGCCACGGTGGAGCTCGGCACGGAGCCGCTCGTGCTCCCTGTGCGCATCGACCTCGGGCCGTCGCTGTGCGCGCGGCGCGACGTGGACATCACCGCCGAGTTGATGCCCGGCTACGTGCAGAATGGCGATGCTCGCGCGCCGGTTCGGTTCACGCGGTTGTGCCAGAGCAAGGCGACGCAGTGGCCAAAGGGCCACGAGTCGGTGCGCAAGGCGCCGCTCGCCGCGTTGCGGAAGGCGATGGAGCCCGGCGAACGCGACCGGTTCTTGCAAGCGCGCCTTGCCGCCGAGTTCGCACCGCCTGCGGATCGCCCTGCCGTTGCCGACTTGCTGATGCAGTGGGTGCGCCTTGGCACGCCGCAGCAGGCGCTCGTCGCGATGGCCACGCTCGCTTCGATCGATCCGTCCGCGAAGGCTCCGCTCGGCGATCGCGACGCGTGGCTTTTGTGGTGGGAGTCGCGGCGTTAGAACGCTGGCCCGTGACTTTCCTGCCCGTAGACGAACAGCTCGAAATCCTGCGCGATGGCATCGTCGATCTCGTCGACGAGAACGACCTCAGAAAGCGCCTATCCGACAGCAAGGCCAACAACCGCCCGCTGCGCGTGAAGCTCGGCATCGATCCGAGTTCGCCCGACATCCACATCGGGCACGCGGTCGTGCTGCGCAAGCTGGCGCAGTTCCAGCGCCTCGGTCACTTGCCGATCGTGCTGTGGGGCACGAGCACCGCGATGGTGGGCGACCCGACGGGTCGCAACAAGACGCGGCCGCCGCTCACGCGCGAGCAGGTCGACTCCAACAAGCAGACCTACCGCGAGCAAATCGCGGCCGTGCTCGACACGAGCCGCGTCGAGGAGCGCGAGAACGGCGAGTGGTTCGATCGCATGTCGTTCATGGACTGCGTGCAACTCGCGGGGCGCTACACCGTCGCGCGCATCCTGGAGCGCGACGACTTCCAAAAGCGGTTCTCGCAGAGCCAGCCGATCAGCGTGCACGAGTTCCTCTACCCGCTGCTGCAGGGCTGGGACTCGGTTGAGCTGAAGGCGGATGTCGAACTCGGCGGCACGGACCAACTGTTCAACTTGCTGGTTGGCCGCGAACTGCAGAAGCAGACGGGGCAAGCGCCGCAAGTGTGCATCACGCTGCCGCTGCTCGAAGGCATCGACGGCAGCCAGAAGATGTCGAAGTCGCTCGGCAACTACGTCGGCGTGCGCGAGGCCGCGTCGTCGCAGTTCCAGAAGCTGATGAAGGTGCCGAACGCGCTGCTGGAGAAGTACCTGACGCTGACGACCGACGTGCCGATCGCGCGGCGGAAGGAACTGCTGCAGAGTCCGCTCGACGCGAAGTTCGCGCTCTCGCACGCAGTCGTCGCCAACTACCACGGCGAAGCCGCTGCGGTGTCCGCGCGCGCCGAGTATGACCGCATGCATCAGCAAGGCGGGCTGCCGGACGTGGTGCCGGAGTTCACGGCAAGCGCGGACCAGCTGAAGGACGGCAAGCTGTGGTTGCCCGCAGCGCTCGCCCTGTCTGGCCTGTGCGCCTCCAACAGCGATGGTCGTCGCTTGGTCGAAGGTGGCGGCGTGCGCGTCGACGGCAATGTCCAGAAGGACAGCAAGCACGCGCTTCCGAGTGGCTCCTACCTGCTGCAGGTCGGCAAGCAGAAGGCTGCGCGCGTCCACGTGCCGGGCGCGTGACGCGGCGAACGCGCGCTGCGACTCCTCAGCGCGCCTTCGCCTTCGTCTTGCCGTGCTCGATCAGCGGCCAGCGCTTCTGGTAGTCGAAGTCCGGCGACTGCTCGTAGTCGTGGCATTGCGTGCAGACGACCGAAGGCGTGCCGCCGCCGACCTTGCCCATACGCGCCGTGGTCGGCGCCGCGGAGTGCGCGCTGCCAGCGCCGTGGCATTGCTCGCAGCCGACGTTGGCGAGGTCTGGTGTCGTTTCAGGGCTCACGAAGCCCGTCTTGTCGCCGTAGCCAACAACGTGGCAGGAGACGCAATCGGGATACTGCGTGACCGGCCAGCCGTAGCGCGCTGGGTCCTTCTCGGCGCGGTCGAGCGTGTCCCATGCGCGGCTGTGCTTGCTGTTCTTCCAGAGCGCCAGGTCCTGTTCGTGGCACTCGCCGCAGCGCGCAGTGCCGACATAGGACAGGCCATCCGGCAACGGCTTCTGGTCGGCGAGCTTCTCGCGCAGCTTCTCCTCGGCGACGAGGATGCGATGCTTGCGCAGCACTTCGCGCACTGCGGGATCCTGGCCCGCGAGCGGCTTGGTCTCGCTCGCGCGCAGCGGAACGAGCTCATAGTGCGGGATCGCGGCGCCCTTCTCGGTGCGGCCAAAACGCAGGTCGATCAGAAAGCGGCCGCGCACGCCGGGGAACACGACGGGAACGTCGCCGAGCAGCGTCGGCGACGCTGGCGGCTCGTGCACTGCGTCGGACATCGCGACGACCAGATCGGGCCGCGGCGACAACGTCGGCACGAGCTTGCGCACGGCGTCGGGATCCGCGTGGATCATCAACACGCGCAGCGTGGCGTCGGGCGCGCCTTCGAGGCCGCGGCGATAGCCATCCTCTGGCGACAGCAAGCGCAACTGCGGCGGCTCGGCTTTGCGCAGCGCGTCCGGCAGTTCCATCGTCAGCGAGACGATGCGCACCTTGGTCCCGCGAACGTCCTTCTCGACGAACGGCTTGGGCTTCAGTTGCGATGCGAGCGGTTCGAGATCGGATGCGACGACGGGCGCTGCATACGCCTCGAGATACTGGCCCCAAGTTTCGGTCGGCAACGCGAGGTCCGCTTTGCCGATGCCGAGCGCGTCGTAGCGCGTCTGCATGCCGAACAGCACGTCGATCGCCGTGAACGCCTTCTCTTGGTCGAGCGCGGAGGCGCCACCGACGAGGTCGCCGCCTTCGAGCAGCAAGTCCGCGCCGTGCACTTCCTGGATGTAGGTCATGCGACGCGGAAGTCCGCCGAGTTGTCCGGACGCGCAGCCGCATGGTTCGAGCCGTCCTTCCATGCTGCCCGAGATCAGCGCGTGGATGCGTTCGCCCAGGATCACAGGCGCAGGCGCCGTTGCGGCTTGCGGCGCGTTCGCGGGGTTCTGCACGGCAGCGTTCGCGGGCGTTGCGTTGCGCTCGCCTTGCCCGCATTGCGCGAACGCGACGAGAGCGAATGGCAGCAGCGAGAAGCGGAGCGCGGCTTGGATGCGCGGCGTCATCATGGGTTCTTGTCGTGCAAGGCTACGAGTTCGATGGGCAGGAAGGGACCGCGGGCGACATCCTTGCACAGGACGAGTTCGCCGCGGAACTCCGTGGTCGTGGACCCGATCCAGCGCGCGTGCACGCGCCGGCTGCGCGGTTCTCCGACCACGGGCTCGAAGGTGATCGCCCACGATGCGCTCGCATCCTTGCCGTTTGCGTCGACGATGCGCGCCACGAGGAAGTCCTCTGGCCGCGATTCGTCGTGGTCCGTCGCGAGCACATACTGCGTTCCGGCTTTGTCCTCGCGCTGCGCCTGTCGAAGGTCCGCACGGATCGCGAGCTTGGGCAACGGGATCGCCTCCATGTCGGGCACGAACGCGGCGACTGCTGCGATGCGCAGCTGGTAGCCCGACTCGAGATCGGTGTCGACCGTGACGATCGCGCGCAGGTTGCCGCTGTCGCCTGGTTGCGGCAGGAGCGATGCGTGCAGCAGCGTGAACCCGTCCTGGGCTTCGAGCGCGAGTTGCACGCGCGGGTCCTCGCACTTCGGGTTGCGGAACGCGACGGCGCGTTCTGGCAAGTCGCTCGACAGACTGAGAGTGATGCGCCGCGGCTTCGCGGGAGCCACGCGTTCGAAGTCGATCGTCGCCACAGGGCGCACCCTCACTGGCGCGTCGATGCGGAAGCGGAACTGCAGCGGCCACATCACGCGCTGCTGCGGATCGCGTGAGGATGTGCGCTGGAGAACGACGAGCACGCGGCTGTCGAGGTCCTTCGTGTCGACGGCTTCGCGCTTGCTCGTGTCGAGGATCGTGCGGATGACGAGGGACTCGCCGTCGCGCGGCGCGGTGTCCGGGCTGTAGATCGCAATCGGACGTTCGGATCCGTCCTTGCTGCGCAGCCACAGCTCCGTGCGCGCGCACGAGCAATCGACATGCGTGCCCGGCGAATACCAGCCCTCGCCGATCTGCTGCCGCACGTCGAGCACGAAGTCGTGCATGCGAACTTCGCCGTGCGGGATGGAGCCGAAGTCATGCGTCAACGCGGGCGGGCTCTGCGGGACTGCGTTCTGCGGTGGGACTGCCGCTGCGACTTCGATGGAATCGCGGCCGCACGCGGCGAGTGCGATCAGGCAGGGCCAGAGCAGGGTGCGGCGGGGGGCGGGCATGCGGAGCGGCATAGTACGGCTGCTGCCGCCGGCAACTCCACGATGGAGGCTGCGTTCGCGAAAGCCCTCGGGGTGTACAGGGTTCGGGGCCGCGTCCCACAAGGATGGCGGCCCCGAAACCCGGGCAATCGGGAAGGAAGACAACGGTGAGTAAGCAATCCGCTTGCCAAGCGCGCGCAATCTCGACGCGGCCCATGGCATGGGGGATCGACTCGGCCTCGGCGCAACGTTGGCCCTGCGCTATGGCAGCCGCGCCATGGTTTCATGGCGCGCGTGCCACGGTGCGCGGACTCAGGCCGGGAGGCCGTGTCGCTTCATCTTGCGATGCAACGTTGTGTAGTCGATGTGCAGCGCGCGCGCCGCCGCCGCCTTGTTGCCGCCGCACTGCGCGATCGTGTCCGCGAGGATCTTGGCCTCGAGCGCGTCGGTGGCGGCGCGAACGCGGTCCGCGAGGGATCCATCGCCGTGCGGCAGGAGTGCACCGTGCGGGCTCGTCGCATCGAGGCTGGTGACTTCGTTGGCGTCGCTCGGCGAGCCCAGCGAGGTTCCCGCGGAGAGCAGATCGACGTCGAGTTCGCGTTCGGAGCACAGCAGGATCGCGCGCCGGATCGCATTGCGCAGCTCGCGCAGGTTGCCCGGCCATGGCTGCGCCTTCAGCCACGATTCTGCATCGGCGCTGAGTCCTTCCACGCGGCGGCCGAGTTCGCGGTTGGCTTCGGCGAGGAACCTGCGCGCGAACGGACAGATGTCTTCCTTGCGCGCGCGCAGCGGCGGCAACGTCACCACGAACTCCGCAATGCGGTGGTAGAGGTCCATGCGGAACCTGCCCGCCTTGATCTCGTCCTCCAGCGCCGCGTTCGTCGCGCACACAAGCCGCGCGCGGAATGGCTTGGCTTCGTCGCCGCCGACTGGCGTCGCTTTGCGTTCCTGCAGCGCGCGCAAGAGCTTGGCTTGCAGCGCGAGCGGGAGGTTGCCGAGTTCGTCGAGGAACAACGTGCCGCCGTCCGCGAGTTGGAACAGGCCTTCGCGATCCTTGTCCGCTCCCGTGAACGCGCCGCGCTTGTGGCCAAACAGCTGGCTCTCCATCAACTGCTCTGGCAGCGCGCCGCAGTCGATCGCGACGAACGGGCCGCTTGCGACCGGCGATCGGCGATGGATCTCGCGCGCGACGACTTCCTTGCCGGTGCCTGACTCGCCGATCAGCAACACGGACATCGTCGGTTGCGCGGCCACGAGCGCGATGGTGCGCAGCAGTTCGCGCGCCTTGTCGGAGGAGCCGAAGTCCGCGGGCGCATCCTCGCCGCTGCGCAGTCGGCGCAGTTCGCGTTTGAGCGCGCGCTGCTCGGCTGCGCGTTGCACGGTGAGCAGGAGCCGTTGCGCGTCGTATGGCTTCGCTTGGTAGTCGAACGCGCCGTTGCGGATCGCATCGACTGCGGTGGCCACGTCTTCGACTGCGGAGAGCAGCACGACGGGAACGTCCGGATCGCGGCGCTGCAGTTCTCGCAGCACTTCGAGGCCCTGGACCTTTGGCATGCGCACGTCGGTCAGCACGACATCGGGCGGGTTCTTCTGCGCTTCACTGAGCGCGCGCGCGCCGTCGCTCGCCTCGCGCACGTCGAATCCTGCGTCCTCGAACAGCGACCGCAGCACGAAGCGGAGGTCGGGCTCGTCGTCGACGATCAGGATGCTCGGCGCGCTCTGGCTCATGGGATGCGGCCTGTGTGGCTGGGCCGCGCGACCGTGGTCGCGTTGCGCTGCGTTGGGTGGGGCTGCTGCGACTGTCGTGGTTGCGTGGCAACTGGCGCCTGTGCCGCGGGCAAGACGAGCAGCGCGCGCGCGCCGCCGCCGGTGCGCGGGTAGAGGCCGAGTCCGCCGCCGAGTTCTTGCGCGATGCGCCGGCAGCTCAATAGGCCGAGGCCCGTTCCGCCTTTGCGTGTCGTGAAGAACGGCGTGAACAGCTGATGCCGCACGTCGTCCGGGATGCCGTCGCCGCGGTCCTCGACTGCGATCGCGATGACGTCGTGA
This sequence comes from uncultured Planctomycetota bacterium, assembly GCA_903925435.1. Lineage (GTDB taxonomy): Bacteria > Planctomycetota > UBA1135 > UBA1135 > UBA2386 > SXPK01. The sequence continues at coordinate 7,559 of CAIYFF010000134.1, forward strand.
GAATGCGCGTCGTTGCCGCCGGCAAAGCGTCGCGCGGTGATCTCGATCGTCGCGTGGTGCGGCGATGCGTGCGCCGCGTTGAGCAGCAAGTTGACGAGCGCCTGCAGCAACAGGTCGCGGTCCGCGGTCACGACGAGCTTGTTCGTGGTGGCGACGAATCGCAGTTGCTTGCGACGGCCTTCGACTTGCACGAGCCGCAGCGCTTCTTGCGCGGCCTCGTCGAGCGCGATGGGGCCGCGCGCAGCTGAGCGCGGTCGGCCGAGGTCGATCAGCGCCTGGATCGTCTTGTCCGCGCGCTCGACGCCGCGCTTGATGATGTCCGCGTGCTCCGCGACTTGTTCTTGCGTGCGGGCCTTGCGAACGAGCGCTTCGGCCGCGCCCTTGACGATCGTCAGCGGATTGCGGAGGTCGTGCGCCACTCCCGCCGCGAGTTCGCCGAGCATGCTGAGTCGATGTGCGTCCAGCAGGCGCTGCTCCATGTGGCTGCGCGCGGACTCGGACTCGTGCAGTTCGTCCTTCGTGCGCTCCATCGAAGCGGCGAGCTGCCGGTGGCTCTCGAGCACCAGCGGGATCCACAGCACGAGGCCATACGCAAGCAGCACGAAGCCGAGCAGCGACACTGCGCCTTGGTCGAGCGAGTGGCGAACGGCTGCGAACCAGGTCGCCTGCATCTCGGGTGGCAGCAACGCGAGCACGGCGCTCGTCGCCGATGCGAGCGTGAGCACAAGGAAGCCTGCTTCGCACAGCTTCATCGCGGGCCCATGGATGTGCGGATGGCGCGCGCCCGTCGTGCGCAAGAATGAGAACAGCAGCGCGAAGAAGAGTGGGCGCAGCGCGAGCTCGCTCTCGCTCCATCCCGTGACCGCGGCGAGCGCCACCGTCAACACGGTCAGCAGCGCGCAGTGAAGCAGCGCTCCAGGAAGTGCGCGAAGCGGCGGCGATCCAGCGTCGGGAACGGGCGGCAGCATGGCCTTCTTGTCGGCCATCGCGGGCTCTCGGCTTCTGCCGAGATCGCCGCGTTGTGCGCGCGGAGCCCACAGGGCCTCCGCGGCGGGTTCCGCAGCCTGCGCACGCTGCCGGATTCCGGCGGGGCAGGCTGCGCTGCGCGCGGGCTATTCGGCCGCGGCGCCGCGGCTGCGAGGCGCTGCAGCAGCGCGGGCGATACGGGTCATCTTCTCGCGCAGCAGCGGCCCAGGGCACTGCGTGTTCACGAGGTCGCCGTGGCTGAAGATCTGCTCTTGGCCGATGCCGTACTTGCTCGACAGGTGGCCAACCAACGTCTCCAGCGACTCGATCACGGCCTCGGTCGGGCGCTGCCCGTCGCGATTGCGCATGAAGTTGCCGAGCACGCAGATGCCGATGTTGCCGCGGTTGTTGTCGCCGCGCGCGTGGGCGCCTTGGTAGCGCAGTTCGCGGCCTTGCCAGATCCGTCCCGCTGGATCGATCAAGTAGTGGTAGCCGATGTCTCCGTAGTGCTCACCCTTGATGTGCGCCGACTGGATCATGCGGATCTGTTGCGCAGCCTCGGACTCCGCCGTGCTGCGCAGCAGCATCGCGGAGTGGTGGATGGTGAGACGGTAGATGCGTCCCATCGGGTCGAGTCGGCTCTTGATCGGAGCGCTCGGGCGCCATTCGGAGCGCGTGTGGATCTCGAGTTCTGGCGTGCGCGGCGCAGCGGTTCGCTTGTCGCTTGCGACTTGAGGTTCGGCTTCCGGCATCGCGTCTTCGATGCGTTCGCGAAGGCGCTCGTCCATCGCGATCTCGAGCGCGCGCTTCAGGTCGTATTCGCCGTTCTTGCCCTTGCCGAGCGCTGCGAGCGCCTCGGCGCGGATGTAGCGCGCATAGGCTTCGGTCTGTGCGCTCGGCGACACGGGGCCGTAGAGCACGAGCGCGCATGCGTCGACGGCTTCTTGCGGCCGCTTCCGCTGCAGCATGACCCACGCGCGGCGCAGGTGCACCGCGGGGTTCTTGTCTCGAGGCGTGGCCTCGATGTCGAGCTCTGCATCCTCGCGCACGGGCGCGAGCAGATACTCGTAGCTGACCACCGCGTTCGATTGCGGGGTCTTGGCCGAGCGGCGCGGTGCGCTTGCACAGGCCGTGAACAACACCAACATGCCGAGCGCAAACGACTTCGCGCCAAGCAACAAGACGGACTTCGACATCGCCACCCTCCGTGGGGAAGTTCGGGACTGACCGACCCGAACACGCCGCCACCAGTGGCGCGGAACACTAGGGGAATGTTCTCCCCGTGCCAAGGGTTGCGTCGCGGCGTCTCGCCGGTGGACGCGAAGGTGGCGCGGGCTCAATCCCGGTCGCCGGAGGGTCGATAAGGGCGGAGTTCCGTTACCGACCGACTGGATGACCGCCAAGCTCCTGCTCCGCATGCTCGGTCCGATGGACCAACTCAGCCTTTGCTGGCAGGCGGGCGAGTCGCTGCTTGCGTCGGTCGACTTTGGCGAGGACAGCGAACTGCAGCGGCACCATGTGCTGCTCGCGCTGCAGGAGATGGTCACGAACGTCCTGCGGCACGCCTACGACGGCGACGAATCGCAGCCGATCGAAGTGGAGTTCTCGGTGTGCGCTGCGACCTTTGCGATCGAACTGCGCGACCGCGGGCCCGAGTTCGACCCGCTCGAACACGACGTGGCGAAGTTGCTCGAAGACACCTCGATGCCGACCTCGGTGGGCGGGTTCGGCATCCACATCGCGCGGCTCGTGATGGACCAGGTGTCGCACGCACGGCGCAACGGCTGGAACATCTTGCGGATGGAGAAGCGCGTCGCGGTCCGCGCCGAGCGCAAGGCGGGCGACGCATGAGCGCTGGAGTTGCCGACGCGCGCGCCGAGCGCATCCGCAGCATTGCGGCAGCAGCGCTGGGCGTGTCGATCTGCGTCGTCGACGCGGATGGTCGCGTCGTGTTGCACACGAAGGACTGCGGCCTCGCTGCCGTTCTGCCCGCGTTCGAAGTCTCGCTGTCGTGCGGCCAAAGAGCGCTCGTGCGCGCGCCCGAAGCGATGTCGCACGCAGAATTGCTCATGCTGCGCGTGGCGCTCGAGACCGTGGCCCGCTGCGAGGAACTCGAAGGCGAACTGCGCAGCATGGACGACGGCTCGGCGCAACTGATGGAGCAGATCTCGATGCTCCACGACACGCTGCCCAACTTGTCCGCTGGCGCCACGACCGAAGAGGTCGCGCGCGCTGGGCTGTTTGCGTGCATGGCGGCGACGCACGTGCGCCGCGCGATCTACGTGTCGCGCGACCGCGGCGGCTTCGCGCAGGTGCTGTCCTACCTCGAACGCGATGCGAACGGTTCGCCGGTCGCAATCACGTATCCGTTGCCCGACCGCGTTCCGACCGATCGCGGGCTTGTCGGCACGGCGCTGTCGAGCGGCGACCGCAGCGTCTGGCTGACGGTGTCCAAGCAGGACGAGGATCGCGATGACCTCGCGCCGGAGAGCCTCGCGATGCACGAAGCGCTCGCGGTGCCGGTGACCTACCACGATGGCGCGGAGTTGGAGTCGCTCGGCGCGATCTTGCTGTTCGACACCACAGAAGACGGCAACGGCAGCGCTGCGCGCGGGCTCGGGTCGGAGGACCAGCAACTCGCGAACACCGTCGCCGTCATGCTCGGTGCGGTGCTAGGCGTGCGCCGTTCCGCGGAGTTCGGCAAGGAACTCAGCATGGCGCACGAGATCCAGGCGCAGATTCTGCCGGCGCAGGCTGCGCGCGTGCGCGGGTTCGACATCGCGGGCGACTATCGCAACTGGGGCGACGTCGGCGGCGACTACTTCGACTACGTGCCGCTGCAAGACGGACGCACGCTCGCGGTCGTGGCCGACGTGTCCGGCCACAACCTCGCGAGCGGAATGATGATGGTCAGCGCGCGCGCCACGTTGCGAACGCTCGCGTCGCGCCACTCCGATCCCGCGCTGCTGCTCACCGAGATGGGGCGCAGCATGCACCAAGACCTGTCGCGCACCGAGCGCTTCCTCACCGCCGCCGGTGTGGCGCTCGAGCCCGGCTCGGGCGCGATCGAGATCGTGAACGCAGGCCACAACGCGCCGCTGCTGTACCGGAGCAAGGATCGCTCGGTGCACGCGATCGAGTCGGACAGCACCGTGCTCGGGTTCTTGCCAGACGTCGAATACAGCTCGGTGCGCATCCAATTGGAGCCGGGCGATTGCCTGCTGCTCTACACCGACGGAGTGACCGAGGCGAGCAACGGCGACGAGGACATGTTTGGCGAAGATCGGCTGCGCACCGTGCTGGCCGCATCGGCGCAGCGAGGTGCCGCGGACGTGGTCGCGATGGTGATGGCCGCCGTCCACGCGTTCCGCAAGCCGGGCGAGAGCGGCGACGACATCACGTTGGTGGCGATCCGATGGCCAGGGCCATCGAAGGGAGAACGGAACTCATGACGACGAGGCAAGAGACCGTGTTGGTGGTCGACGACGAGCCGTTCATCTGTCGCTCGCTCTCGTTCGTGTTGCGCAAGGGCAACTACAACGTGGTGGAAGCGCGCAACGGCGAGGAAGCGCTCGCAGCCGTGCGGCAGCACAAGCCCGACCTCGTGTTCATGGATGTGATGATGCCGAAGCTCAACGGCTTCGACGTCTGCGCTGCGATCAAGCAGGATCCCGAACTCAAGAACACGCGCGTGATCTTGCTGACCGCGAAGGGCCAGGACAGCGACCGCGAGTTCGGCGCGAAGGCCGGCGCGGACGACTACATGACGAAGCCGTTCAGCCCGACCAAGATCCTGGAGCGCGCGCGCGAGATCCTCGCTCGCTGAGCTGCTGCCGCGAGCACGCGTCAGGCGCAGCAGTAGAAGTCGCGCAACTCGACGAGAGACAACTCCGCGAGTTGTCGTCGCGCCACTGCGCGCGGACCAGCATGCGCAACGCTGACGAGGATCGGATGGCCAGCGAACGCGAGCACGTCGCGTGGCGCGATGACGTCGACGTCAAAGCAGCGTTGGCCGATCTTGCGCGGGTCGAGTTCGACGATCGTGATCGGATCGCGGCCCTGTTCGGATAGCGCGCGGCGCAAGCGCTTGCCGGTCTCGCCGTGGCCCCAGAGCACATAGCGAGCGCGATCTGCGAGCGGCCCTTCGCACAGCATCTGCGCCTTGAGGCGCGCGCGGTTCCATTCGGAGTAGCGCGGGTCCAATGCGGTTGCGCACGACGCGCTCCTGCGCCATGCGTGGAGCCGTTGGTTGACGACGGCGATGCGCGCCCCGGATTGGAGGAGCCGCAGCAGCAACGCGTAGTCCTCGGCCCAAGGTTCGTCGCGGTAGCCGATCGCGCGCAGCGAGTCGGCGCGCAGCATCCAGGTCGGGTGGAGCAGCGGCGACTCGATGAAGCGTTCGCGCAGCACGTCGTGCTCGGTTTGGATCGAGCGGAGCCACGCCATGTAGTTGCGTGTGCCGTTGCCGACCGTGGCATCCGGGAACGCGCGCGCGTGGCAACCGACGCCGGCGAGTCCTGGGTCCGCCGCAAGCGCGCGCAGCTGCAGGCGCAGCCGATCGCGATGCATCAGGTCGTCGGCATCCATGCGGGCAACGAACGCGGCTCTGCATTCCGCGAGTCCTCGCTGCAAGGCCGCTGCGATCCCGAGCCTCGGTTGCTGCACGAGGACGAATCGAGGGTCGCTACGGGACGTGTCGGAAACAACCTGCGCGCTGGCGTCGGTGGAGCCGTCGTCGACGACGACGCACTGGAAGTCCCCTTCCGTCTGCCGGGCGATGCTGCGCAGGCATGCAGGCAACGTCGCGGCCGCGTCGCGCGCGGGCATGAGGATCGAGACGCGCGGCATGGCGGGGCAGTGCAGCGGGGTGGTGGGGATCCGGCAAGGCTGTGCACTGCCTGCTGGACAAACTGGCAGGAGGGCTCCGGGATGGCTCTGCCATCCTGGCATGCGATGCCGTTGTGCCGGTTCGCGCAACCGATTGCTGCGCATGGGGTTGCGCACTTGGGCTCGGCGGCACGCGGTTTGGTAAGCGGGCGGCCTCCCGCATACAGCGGTTCGCACCAGGAGCCAAAGCAATGTCGAAGATCGTCGGTATCGACCTCGGAACCACCAACTCGGTCGTCTCGGTGATGGAGGGCGGTGAGCCCAAGGTCATCGCCAACAACGAAGGCGGTCGCACGACTCCTTCGGTCGTCGCGTTCACGCAGAGCGGCGAGCGTCTCGTCGGCGCGCCTGCCAAACGTCAGGCGATCACGAACCCGACCAACACGGTCTACTCGATCAAGCGGTTCATGGGCCGTCGCCACAGCGAAGTCGGCGACGAAGAGAAGATGGTGCCCTACAAGGTCGTCGGCGGCGCCGGCGAGCTCGTGAAGGTCGAGGTGCAGGGCCAGCAGTTCACGCCGCCGCAGATCTCGGCGGACATCCTGCGCTCGCTCAAGGAAGCGGCGGAGGCATACCTCGGCGAGAAGGTCGACCGCGCCGTGATCACGGTGCCGGCCTACTTCAACGACAGCCAGCGCCAGGCGACGAAGGACGCCGGCCAGATCGC
>CAIYFF010000135.1 GCA_903925435.1 uncultured Planctomycetota bacterium
GCAGGCGGCGAAGAGATCGAATTGCATCGGGCCGAGCAGGGTAGCGCGCGCTTGTCGCGATCAAAGCCTCGGCTCATGCTGCTTCGATGCGCCAAGCCACTCTGCTCGCGGTTGTGTTGGCATTGTCTGCGTGCGGCGGCGAACGCGACGATCCTGCATCGCGCGTCGACGCGGCGCCGCCGATGGAGCCATCCGCGGCCATTGCCGACGTGCAGCGCGGTCGGTGCGTTGTGTGCCACGAGCTGCCGGCGCCCGCAGGTGATTCGGTGCTGTCGTTGCCGCGCATTCCGCTGCGCGACGCCGCGGCGTTCTGGGCTGGCGACAGCCTCGCGTCGTTCCTTTCGGCGCACCATGCCGGCGAGGACGCGGTGGCGATTGCCGCGCACCTTCGGAGTCAGCAGGGCGCCGATGCTGCGCTGCGCATCGCCGAAGTGGGGAGCGGCGCGATTGCACACGGCCAGCAATTGTTCTCCGAGCTCGGTTGCGCCGCGTGCCATCGAGAGTCGGACATGGCTTCGCTAGCCGAACGAACAGACCACGCGCATGTCGCGGCGTTCTTGCGGTCGCCCGCGGATCGCCGCCCGGACCTTGCGCACGACTTCGGTCTCAGCGGCGGCGAATCCACAGCTCTCGCCGCGCACCTGTTGCGCGCGCAAGCGAGCAACGCCGACGCGGCGCCGGCGCCGGGGCTCGATTGCGAGTGCTTTGAACTCGACGTGCGCGGCGACGAGCTGCCACAGCTCGATGGTCTGCAACCGACGGCGAAGGGCGTGACGGAGGTCGTCGATGTGCGGCTGCGGACGCGCGACGATCGCTTCGCGCTGCGCTTTTCGGGGCTCTTGCTCGTGCCCGAGTCAGGGCAATGGACGTTCACGCTCGGTAGCGATGATTCTTCGTGGCTGTGGATCGACGATGCGCTCGTCGTCGAAAACGCGAAGGTTGCGCCGCATCGGCGCAAGAGCGGCAAGGTCACGCTCGCTGCTGGCTCGCACCGTGTGCGCATCGTGTTCACCGAGATCGGCGGACAAGAGAGCCTGGAGTTCCTGTGGCGAGGACCGAGCGGCGCGGAAGAGATCGTTCCTGCGAGCGCGCTCGCGCGGCGCTCCACGACGTTGACGCCTCGCAATGCATCGGTGGCCACGGCAGTCGTCGACGACGCACTGCGCACTCGCGGAAAGGAAGCGTATGCGGCGCGTCGCTGCTCTGCGTGCCACACGCTCGGCATGGATGACGATGCATCGCGGGCGCGAATCGCGAAGCCGTGGTCGCAGTTGGAGCCGCGCGCATGCGCAGTGGATCCGCGCGGTGCGGCGACGTTTGTCCAAGCCCGCGCGGCGCTCGCTTCGCCGGTCGCAGCCAGCGTCGCAGTCGCCGCATCGTTGGAGTCGTTGCAGTGCACCTCGTGCCACGCGCGCGATGGCAGAGGCGGCATGAATGACGATGCGCGGCAGCGGCTTGCCGAGGTCGAGGACCTCGGGGACGAGGGGCGTGTGCCGCCAGATCTCTCGCGCGCGGGCCATCGCTTGCGCCGCGCATGGATCGAAGGCCTGCTACAGGGCGAGAATCGCATTCGTGGCTACATGAAGGCTCGCATGCCCAAGCTGTCGCCTGAGCTTGCGCAGCGAATCGCGGAGCAATTCGAGCGCGCTGACGCGAAGCCACTTGACGACCAAGAGCCTCCGTTCGATGCGGCGCTCGTCGCGCACGGCCAGCAACTCGTCGGTGTCACAGGCCGCAATTGCGTCACCTGCCATCCGTTCGGCGGCCGCAGGGCAATCGGGCCGCAGGGTATGGATCTCGCGCTGCAGACGCAGCGCCTGAAGCCCGCGTGGTTTGGCGAGTGGTTGTTGCATGCGACGACGTTGCGGCCGGGTACGCGCATGCCGTCGTTCTGGCTCGCAGACGACGCGAGTTCGCGTCGCGATGTCGATGCGATCCGCGTGTGGTCATCGCTTGGCGACGCAGCGCCTGTGCCCAAGGGCTATCGCAGCGAAGGCGCGGGATTGCTGCTCGATCCCGTCGATCGGCCGATCCTGCATGGCGCGTTCTTGAAAGACCTGTCGGCACGTTGTGTCGCCGTTGGTTCGCCGTTGCGCGGTCACTATGCCTATGACGTCGAGCACGCGAGTCTTGCGTGGCTGTGGCGCGGCGACTTCCTCGACGCGGCGGGAACGTGGAGCGGCCGCGCTGGCCAATTGCTGGAGCCGTCGTCCAAGGACCGAGTCCCGCTCGACGCGCTCGTCGTCCGCGACGCCAGTGGATCGTCGAGCGCAACTCCGCTCAGCATCGGCCAGCGTCGCACGAAGGATGGCTACCCGACGTTCCGTGGTCGCGTGGGCGAGGCAGAGTTCGACGACACGACGGTCCCTGAGTTCACTGCGTCGGGCATCGCGTTCGTGCGCACGATCCGATGTGAGCGCGGCCGCATCCGGCTCAAGGCCTCGCCGAGCAGTGGCGGCGCGAAGGTCACGATCGATGGCGCGCCAGCGAGCGTTCGCGAGCTGGGGCAGGGTGAGTCCGTGACGCTGCGCTACGAGTTCTGAGCCAAGGCAGTTTCGGCTCCGCCATCGCACGAGGTGGTCGCTGCAATCCGATGCGGCCACCCGCACCGGCCTTCATGGAAGCTGAACGAAAGGACTGCTTTTCGGTCCGCGTTGTGTCGCACATCATGGATGTCCTCATCGAGGCGTTTTTGATGCACTCTTCGAACGACGGCCCGCGCAGTTCTGCCAACCATCCCGTAGCCATCCTTCACGAGGAGCATCGTCTGATGCTCCTGGTCGTCGATGCGATGGAGCAGGAGTCTCGCCGCATGCTTGCTGGCGAACCGATGCGGACGGAGTTCTGGCGTCGCGTCGTCGAGTTCCTCGAGCACTTCCTCGATCGTCTGCATCACGAGAAGGAAGAGTCGGTCTTGTTCCCCGAACTCGCGCGGCTTGGCGTGGTGGGCGCGTTTGATGCGGCGGAGTCGCTGTCTGCCGAGCACGCCGAGGGTCGCCGAGTCGTGCGCACATTGCTCGAGGCGCTGGCTCGCCGCGATGCAAGTCGCATGGCGCATGCGTGCATCGGCTTCTGTCGTCGCGAGCGGCAGCACATTGCCCGCGAGGAGGAGCAGTTGTTGCCGCTGTGTCTGAAGCATCTCGCTCCAGAGCAAGCTGCGCGCCTCGCGCAGGCATTGGATGCGCATGAGCAGGCGCAGGATCCGACGATCCTCGCACGCTGCCGCGACATCGCGCGGTTCGTGTCTCCGGTCGACGTGCTCGAGACCTTCGCGGTCTGACGTCGCATCGCGCAGGTTGCTCCCTGGGACGATCCTGCGTTCGGCACTACGCTCTGGTGCGTGATCGGCATCGCTTCCACGTGCGTTCCTCTGCTGCTCGCGGTGTTGCCGCAAGAGCCTGCATCGCCTGCGCCTGTTGCCGCAACGCCGGCAATCGGCGAGGCTCGATATGCCACGATCGTCGATGTGCCCGTGCCTGACGATGTCGTTCTCGAAGTGGGCGGCATCGCTGAACGGGAACGCGAGTTGTTTGTGTCGAC
>CAIYFF010000136.1 GCA_903925435.1 uncultured Planctomycetota bacterium
ACGTCGTGACGATGTTCGACATCCCGCTGTTCTTCGCCGTGTTGCGCGCGCCGCGCGACGAACCGCAGTCGTAGCGAGCCGCGAACTCAACGCGCCGCGACCATGCGCACCGCCTCGGTGGCGACCCATGCGTCTTGTCCGATGCGCACGAAGCCTGGCTGCTGATCCAGCGCCACGCGCCGCGAGCCCGCGCGGAGCACGTCGCCCGAAGGCGCAGCCACGTTGGGGTTCGCTGCAGCGCGAACGATCGGCGCATCGCGCATTGCCACGACGATCGAAGGCTCCGTCGTCAACTGCACGACGGCTGCGCGCACGAGCCACCAAGATGCAGCGACGGCCATGCATGCTGCCATCGCGCGACGCGCAGAAGTGCGCAGCAACAGCAACGCACAGAGCGATGCAGCCTGCACGACCGCGGCGACCAGGAGCCACGCAGGATCGACATTCTCCGCAGCCCGCATCGGCGGCGCGTCATCCGCGGATGGCTCGACGCCAAGTTCGCGCAGCGCCGCCTGCTGCGCAGCGAACGACGGCGCGGGATCCGCCAATGCATGCACTGCGCGCTCAAACCACCACACGGCCTCAGCCAACTTGCCGCTGCGCATCGCGGCCACGCCCGCGTTGTGCATCAGCGCGCCGCGACCTTCGTCCGCCAACTCCGCGGCCTCGCCATAGGCAGCGAGCGATGCCTCAAAGCTCCCTTCGCGAAACAATCGCTCTGCCTTCGTCGCATCCTGCGCGCACAGCGACGCGGCCAACGCGAATGCGAGTGGGATGCGAGCAAACGACGATCGCAGAACCAGCGCCGACAACCGCTTCATCGCAAAGCCTCCGCGTCGACAAACGCGCGCTCTGCTTCTTCGACCACGCGATGCGCAGCGACGCGCGCCGCGGCGGACATCCCGGCGTAGCGGCCAGCGACCAACGTGCGACGCAAGGACGCAAGGCGAAGCGCCAAGTCGCTCGATGGGAGGAAGCGCTCCAACTCGCGCGCGAGCGCATCGTCCGCTTGCGGCAACTCTGCGCAGCGAAGTCGCGCGCATGCCCACTGCTCGAATGGATGCAGCAAGTCCGCGTCGGCCGACTCGATCGCAGCCAACAAGCGCGCTGCGCTGGCTCTGGCGTCGCGCGGCGCGCCTTCGTTTCGACTGCGCATGCGCCTTCCGATCGCAACCGCGCAGAACACAACCCACGGCATCGCCAAGGCCAACGTCACCGCTGCGCCGCTGCTGCGCGTTGCGTCTTTTGGCAACGCGCGCGACGGCAACACATCGATCCGCGACGCGCCAGCAGCCGCGGATGGCGCGACATCGGGAAGGTCACGACGCGCGGCTCGAACGCGCAACGGCGCAGTCCACTGCAACTCCACGCGGTTGGACTTCGCGACTGCGTAGGAGCCCGCCGCGGCATCGAAGTAGCCGAGTTCGATCGGAGGCAACGCCGACAACTTGGGATCGTCGATCTCCAACTCGAGCGCGAACACTCGCTCGCCCTTGCCTCCGCGATCGAGCACGCCGAGCACATGCGCGCCCGCCATGCGCAACTGCGGCGGCGGCCACGACCAGAGATCGCCATCGCCGCGCACCACCACTTCGACGTCGATGCGACCATCAGCGCCGACCGACGTCGAGGATGCGCGAGCCGACAACTCGACCGCGCCCACCGCGCCGCAGAACGACGCGGGCTTGCCAGCCGCAGGCAACTCCTCGACAGACCATGCATTCGCTTGCCCCGTGACTTCGCACGGCACGCGATCCATGGGCATGCGTCCGTTGATGAAGTCGTCGCGGAACTGCGTCGCGGCCACGAACCGGACGATCGGCGCAGACAGTTCGAGCCGGCCCACGCTCCGCGGCGCGAGCCTGCGCGCAAACGTCAACTCGCCCCACGCGCGGCCACCCTCCGTCACATCGTCGAGCGCGCGAGCTTCGATCACGCGCTCGTTGCACACGATGCGCAGTCGTTGCTTTGCTTCGTCGCGCGCGTCGGGCAGCAGCGCCACGGCCTCGCCGCCGTCGAGCCACGGCGCCACGACCTGCAACGGCACGTCGAGTTGGCGCGCGAACATCGGCGCGCCGTGCTCGGCAAAGAACGCGCGATCAAACCGCACGACGACCTGCACGACCGCCGCTTCGCCCACGAACCTGCGCTCGCGTCCGACGTCGATGGCAATCGTGACGGCGGACTTGCCGCGCTGCGCCAATGCTTCGACCGACGGATCCTGCGCGTGCGCGATGCACGCGAGCAGCGCCGCCACGCAGACACCACGCGCCGTGTTCACCAATCGCGCTCCGCCGAGGTCGAGCGCTGCGCGCGCAGCGAACGACGCAACTGCAGCTTCTCGCGATCGCGCTGTTCGAGCTTCTCGAACATGCGGTCGACCTGCTCGCGCGACAGTTCCTGCTGCAGCGGCGCGAGCGGATTGTCCTGCATGTCCTTCTCGCCGTCCTTTGCGCCGCCTTGCTTCTCCTCGCCGCTGTCCTTGCCGTCGGGCACGGCCATCGGCTTCTGCTTTGCGCCCGCAGCCTTGCGTTGCCGATCCTTCTCGGCCTTCTGCTCGCGCAGTTGCTCCAAGCGCTGCAGCGCGCGCTCCGCGTTGCGCACCGACTCTTCGGCAGCATCCTCGCCGATCGCCGCGTCGACCCAGTTCGAACGTGCGCGCGCCATGCGCTCGATCGCTTGATCGAACAAGAACGGCTCGGCCTCGACTTGCATGGCCATCGCGGCGATCGCCTCGGAGCGTTTCCACTCGATGGAGCCGAGCAAGTGCAGCGCTTGTTGGCGCAAAGCGCCCTCTGCTTGCTGCGCCACGCGCGTGGCAGAGTCCGACGCGACATCGAGCGAGCCCGCCGCGAACGACGCAAGCGCGTGGTCGTAGCGCCATTCGATGGGAGCGCGGTCGCCCTCTTGCTCGATCGCTTCGGCAAACGCAGCCGCGGCCGCCGCGTAGTCCGCCTTTGCGAACGCGCGCTCGCCGCGAAGCCAACCATCGCTGCTGAGCAGCGCCGCTATGGCGACGAAGCCTGCGGCCAAAGCCTTTCGTGTGCGAGCCATCGGGTGCGGGCGACGCATCATGCGAGCGCCCAGTTGCGCCATCAACCCGCCGAACCGCGTCGCGACGAACGTCCGACAATCTTGCGCGGGGACTTCGTGGCCGATGCCTTCTTGGCGGGAGCCTTCGTCGCGTCCGACGCAGGCTTGCGAGGTCGACCTGGCGTCTGCGCCATCGCGTTCTCCCACGCCATCGTGAGCGCCGCGCGCACCATGTCGCCCTTGACGTCCGCGAGCGCGATCGTCGTGCATCCGCGCTTGCCCCATGCGCCCTTCGCTGCAGCGAACGCAGGGCTCGCTTGCGTCATCTTGCGCTGCTGCTGTGGCGTAAGCATCGCGGTGCCATGTTCCTCCTCGACGTCGAGGCTCGCAAAGACACGCCCATTGGCGCGAAAGTCCGGATGCCCCATGTGGTCGCCCTCTTCGGCGCCCGGTAGCGAGAGCGCGAGTTCACGAAACTGATCGGCGGTCGTCATGCAGGGCCGATGCTACCGCTCCTGCCTGCAGCCCGTTGAAGAATGGCTGCGTTGCCGAGAGCACGGTGGCCGGGTCGACATCAAGGCGGCCGAACGGGGTCAAATCCGTGGATTGGACGCAGCTCTCACAACGCAGAGAGCGGAGCGGATGCCATGCTCAAAGGCAGCATGCGTCCTTAAGCGCGCTGCCAGGAGATCACTGATCCTTCGCAACGCGGCCCGTGACGACGAGCACGTCATCCCCTCTCGCATTCGTCTTCAGCGTGATCGACGCGCGCAACTTGCCCTCGTGGACCTTGTCGCCAGGGATCAGGATAGACAGGTAGCCTTCGCCGCCCGGCGGGATCTCGCGCGAGAAGTCGAATGCGCCGCAGCCGCAGCTCGAGCGCGCCTTCGCGATCTTGACCGGCTCCGTGCCGCGGTTCTCCAAGCGGAACGTGTGGCGAATTGCGGTGCCTGGCTCCACCGTGCCCCAGTCGAACACAGGAGCTTGCGCATGGATCCAAGGTCCTTCCTTCTTGCGCGCCTGTGAGGCCGCGATTTGAGCCAGGACCTCGTCGGCCGAAGCTGCATCCGCCCGCAGTTGTGGGTTCTCGTTGCCGGTCCACAGCGGCTTCACCACTGCGAGGACCGACGCGGACAAGACCACCACAGCCAACAACGTCCGGTAAGGGTTGCTACTCATCAGGCTCCTTCTGAACGAACGGTATCTCATCCAATGGCGCTGGGCGGTTCGCCGAGGACGAACCGCCGCGCGCGTCTCGAAGCGGGACCGCTACCGATCAGCGGCGACGGAAGGCTTCGATGCCTGGCGCACCACCGCGCAGCGGGCGCAGCTCGCTCTCGGCCCAGATGAACGCGTCGGTCGGCAGCGGAATCGCCGTTCCGGTGGAAGTCAGGCGGCCCGGCTCGTAGTTCCAGCTGCCGGCGCCATCGGAGAACACCGTCGCGATCGGACGCGTGCGGTCCCAGGTGGCCGGGTCCGCGGCCGGATCAACCGTCCCGAGGAAGAGGAAGACACGCTGGTTCTCGACCAGGTTCGTGCGGCCGAAGACACGCCACTGACGGCGAGCCACGTCGTATAGCGCGCGTTCGATGCGCACATCGTCGGGCGGAATCGCCGCAGGGTCGCGGACCGTGACCAGCACGGTGTCGCCCGAGATGCCGTTGACCACGAGGCGGAAGCTCAGAACCGTCGTGCCCTCGTCGCCACCTGGCGGAACCGGCGGCGCCACGAAGGTGACGATCGCGGAATTGAACCGATCGACAGTCAATCGCACCGGGACGCCGGTGAGTTGCGACCATGCGTAGTCGAGATTGACGGCCTGAGAGTTCACGCCGGACAGCGTGACGGTTTGGCCCGTCGTCACAACTTGATCGGGGCCTGCATCGGCAATCGCCGGGTGCGGCACGCCGGCGTCATTGGCGCCGCGGACCACGACCTTCGCCGTATGGCGCATCGTGCTTCCGCCGACGCTCAACGTGCGCGGCGGCGCGCCCGCGATGGGAAGTGTCGCCGCGAAGGCGCCGTTGTTGACCCAATCCAACTGCGTGCCCGCGGGCACGCCGAGGCCTTGTAGCGGGATCGGGGCCGTTGCGATTTGGTCCGTAGTGCGCGCCTGCACGACGAGGTTGCCGCTGGTCGAGAAATCCGCGTGCGTGACGGTCGTGAGCGGCGAGAAGCCCTGGATGGGCTTGGTGCTCGGCGGCATGTCCAGCGCATTGACCAACAACACGCTAGCAGGCACCGCAGCGCCCTGGCCGAGGTCGATCTTGGCGTGGTATGCACCGGGCCCACCGACGCGCTCGTCCATACGGATGCGCAGGCCATTGGGGAGTTCTACGAAGAGGTCTTGCGCCGGAGACGAGCGCGCAAAGACGTCGATCGACGTCATGTCTGCGCTGCGCGTGTAGTAGCTCTTCTCGTGCTCCACACCGTGGCGATTGGCAATCATGCCTTGCACCGTGAACATATCGGTCACGACATAGTCCGTGCGCGCGTCCGTCAGGTCGACGAGGTCGGGGAACATCTGGTCGACGCCCGGTCCCTGCATCGAGAACGCGTTGAAGCCGGTCGTGCTACCGACGACTCGCGTCTCCTGGAGATTCTGGGTCAAGTACATGCCAGGGCGCAGCAGGTCCGCACGCGGTTGGCCGTTCTCGTCGACCACACCGACCGGGAGCAAGAACGGGCCGAGCTCGCCTTGGAGTGCGCCCGTGAACACGCCAGGCTTGCCGATGCCGACGTCGCGCGTCACGAAGATGCGGCCGTCGCCGTCGGCTTGATGCGTCTCCTGGCCGAACGGATAGGTGAACGTGTAGTCCTGGAACGGCTGCAGGTTCCAGAAGTGCAGTCGGAAGCGGACGAAAACGATTTCATCGCCACGCCGGGCGGAGCCACCGCCATAGGCGGCCTCCAGCGCGTGGGTCAACAACCCACGTGTGCCATTGATGCCGTCGAACCCGGTCTCACATGCGTAGAAGAACGACTCATCCGGCCAGTTGTGGGTCGTGTCGGTCGGACTCGTTGGCGCACGCACTGCTTGCCCCGGGTTGGGCGGCAGGAAGAAGCAGTGCGCACCATTGGTGCACAAACCGAGCTTGATGCCGTGCTTGTCCTCGTACCACATCGGGTAGCCATTGCGCTCGTCGATTGGGCCGACGGCTTTGAGTCCCTCTGGACCCTGGGCGGGAGTCTGCGCGGCAGCCTCCGTGGAGGTAACGAGTGCAGCGCTGACAGCGAGAGCCGCGGCCACAGTGCGCGCGGCAAGGCGCATCGACGAAAGGGTGAGGTCGATCATGTAGGCAATAGGAAAGAGCAACCGAGGGCGCATGGCGTGTCGCCATTTGCCATTGTGAGGTTACCTCATCCGATGCGGCGGCATGCCGAAGCGGACGTGCGCAATCCCGATAGGAGACGCATCCGCCCCAGGGCGCTGATCCAAGCCTCCGATGGCACCGAGCCCGCGCGAGCGAAAAAGCGCCGCGTCTCAGCGGGGCTTTTCGCTGCCAATGCGCGGAAATGCCGCAATGCCGACCTGCACGAAGGCATCGTCCTGGCCCTTCTTGCTCAACACCAAGTCACCCCGCAACGGCCCCCGACCAGCATCCCCTTTCCATGCCACTCGCACCTTGGCCTCGCGAGGACGGGCGGCATCCACGGTGATCGTCACATCCATCCGGTCCGCGACGTCCGCGCCTGTCGTGTCCGCAAAGCGCAGGACCCGCAGATCCGGGGCGGCGTCGCTGTCGTGGTCGATCACGGTGAACCCTCGCTCGGGACGCTCCGAGGCTGCATCGAACACCCCAAAGGACACGTTGCTCACCGAGGCTTCCAGCCCCGCCACCACGCGCGCAGCGAACGGCACTCGCAACGAGGGCGCGTCCGTTCCCATCGGCACTTCGATGCGGCCAGCAATCAGTCCTGCACCATCGCCCTGGCCCACGGAGAGCGTCGCAACCAACTCGGCTGCATCCCCACCGTGCTCCATTGCACAACGAATCCGAGGCTCGTCGGACATTGGCTCGCCAAACGCGAGCGCCTTCGCGGAGTCCTTCGCGACGAGCCGGATGCGCAACGCGCGCTCACCGCCCTTGCGAACGTCACCAAACTCGAACTGCGGCGATGGCAACAAGCGCAGCGGCGACTCGATGCCAAAGCGCAGCGACACCGGCATCTCCACGTCGCGCACCGCGTCACCGTCGCCAACCGACAACAGCAAGGCAGCTTCGTGCAGGGCAACTGCTTCGTCGGCCACGAGCTTGTCCCTGGCATCGATCCATACGCGCAGCAGTGGAACCTCGCCATCTGCCAAGCGCCTCTGCGCGAACGGCACGTCCGCCAACGGACGCAACGCTCCGCCGCCGCCACGCGCAAACAGCTCGGCCGTGATGCACGAGCAGTCCGAGCGGAAGTCGAGCACGTGCACCGGCCCTTCGAGCCGGTCCACGCCAACTATCACGTCCTTGGAGACGCGTTGCCCCCATGACACGGCCCCGAAGTCGAGCGCATCGACTGCCACTGGCTTGCTGCCGCAGGCGCCCAAAGCCAAAGCGATCGCCAAGCCGAAGGCTCGGCAGGACCAAAGCGGACAACGTCGATGCATCGAAAGCACGCCCCTCCATCGGCACTTGCGCACCGCGCACTCGCGCCAGCCTTGTCCCATCCATCCCACAGTGAAATGCAGCAGGCCCGCTGCGCATCGCTGCGCCGCGGGCCTGCTCATAGCGCCGACAGGATCGGAACTTCAGCGCGATGCGCGGAAGACGATCGAGGCAGTGCCACCGAGCACGGACTCGGCGATGACCGTCGTGTCGAGGCCCGTCGGCACGTTCTGCGGCTGCAGGACCGACACCGGCAGGCGGTAGCGCCACACGCCGAGCGCGCCGACGATCGCCGCGCCGATGCGGCGGTTGGGGTCCTTGACCGGATTGCCGTTGGCATCGCGGACCATCACACCGGACGCATCCAGCAGGGCGAAGTAGAGGTCGACACGCTGGTTCCACTCGACGTTCGAGGAACCCACGATGTCCCACAGCTGGCGGCCGACATCGAAGCGGGCTGCGGTGATCGTGATCGCGTCGTGAACCACATTGGGGTCCGTGACGTGCACCACCAACGTGTCCGTCGAAGCGCGGCCGGCATCATCGAGCACCGTGAGCGTGAAGGTCAGGTCGCCGGCCTGCGTGACGAGGCCGACCAATTGCGCGCCTTGGGACGCGACGGCGTCAATCTCAAAGCCCGCGACCGGCGGCGCCCACATGTAGTTGACGATGTTGCCCGTCGATGCGTTGGCATTGAGCGTGATGACCGTGCGGATGTCGACCGACTGGTCGATGCCAGCATTGGCGGACGGACCGGGCGTCTGCGGCGTCTGCGTGGTCTTGCCAGCGCCGAGGATCTGCAGCGGGAACTCCGCCACGCCACCAGCGGACGAACGCACGGTCACAGCCGTCGGAGGCACATAGGTAGCGGGCACTGGTTGGTTGATTGCCGCATCGCCCTGGCCGCCGGTCGTGCCGGGCGTCACCTGGAAGTCGCCGAATTCGATATCGACGGTGCGCGATCTGCTGGTGTCGGTCGACGTGACCTCGACGGCCAGAGTGCTCGGCCCGCCGCCTTGGCCAATCGTGTAGCTCGCGCCGTGCACCGTGACGAGATCAGGCAGAGTGGCCTTGCCCTTGCTGGTCACCGGGGTGTCTGAAGTGTTGCGCACCTCGAGGTTCGATGGCAACGCGCTGTTGGCGCCGCCGAGGTCGATCTGCGCAAAGTAGTGGCCAGGCGTCGAGCTCTCTTGCATCGGCACCCATGAGCCGTTTTGGGCCCGCGCGATCATGTTTTGGCCTTCCGCGGACTGCGCGAAGACGGACACGCTCGTCGCCAGCGTCGAATCGGCGCTGTTGCCCGATGCCGAGTAGTAGGCGTCGTCAATGCCAACGCCGCTCTGCTCCGCCACCTGACCTTGCATGCTGAAGACCGAACTGCGGATCAGGTTGGGGTTCCCGTTCACGCGGAGCGCAGGGAAGACATTGCCGATGCCAGGGCCCTCGTACTCGACGAAGTTGCGCTGGATCGGGCTGCCGTCGACGGTCTCCAGCGTGAGGCCGCCGTTCGACAGATAGGTTCCCTTGGGCGAGTTGCGGTTGAATCCCGTAGGAACAAGGAACGGACCGATGTCGCCATAGAGGGCGCCAGTGAAGTCTCCTACCGCGAGGCCGAGGTCGCGGGTGTAGAACACACCGCCATCGACGTCCGTCTCGAGCACTTCCTCGCCATACGGATGGCGGACTGTGTAGGTCGACTCGGGCAAGAGGCTGCGCAGTCGAATGCGCAAACGGGCGAACACGACCTGCTGGCCTGGCATCACCTCGCCGGTCGCGAACGCGCCCTCGATCGCGACATGCCACATCACACGCGCCCGCAGTGGCAGCGGCGCGATCTCGAGGTTCTCGGCCGCGTAATAGAACATCTCATCCGGCCAGTTGTAGTTGCCGGCCTGCGCATCTGCGACCGACTGCGGAAAGCTCAATGGAACCAGCGGATTGGCGCCGAAGAAGCACTTCGCGGTGTCTTTGCAGATGCCGAGCTTCAGGCCCGAAGTGTCTTCGTACCAGTAGGGGAAGCCGTAGTAGTCGTCGACCGGTCCGACGCGCTTCAAGCCTTCGGGACCGTGCGGCTGCGGCGCGTCTTGCGCTGCCGCCGACGGCGCAATGCCGACGAGGGCCGCAAGGGCAAGCGCGAGGCTGCCGGCGACGATGCTTGCCTTACGGGAGCCACGTTCGCGTTCGACGCGCGGCAGAAAGGTGGAAAGGACTTTGGCGAGGTGGTTCATCAAGAGCGTGAAAGAGCGGGGAACAGACAGACCTATCCCAACACTGGACAATCTACCTCAATCACCATCGCCCGAGCGGTCGGCAGCCAATGACGTGCGGACAAGCGCACTACAGGCCACCGTTTGCCGAGCATCGATTGCGGTGCCATCGCGCCATCGCGCGCGGGACACCGTGCCGCGATTTCTCGCACTTTTCTATGCGCCGCCAGCACGGACTAGACGCTGCATCGACGGCGCCGTGCACGGATCGTCTCGATGCTGGACGCGGCACACGGCATTGCCTGCACGCGGACGGCTGCATGGCATCGGCGATTCCGCGCAGGCTTGGCGGACGCGGCCCCAACTGCATCGGCGCGCTGAGTCCGTTCCAACCTGGTCACGTGTCGCACCGGATACTGAAATGGCGCACCCGGCGCCCTTTCCCCATGCGCACCCTTCCGCTCGCCGCACTCCTCCTGGCCTCGTTCGCAAACTCGATTGCCGCGCAATGCCAACCGGGGGCTGCTGCGCAGCGCCTGGCGACGGTCTACTCGGGCACGATGTTCGAAGGCTCCGCGACGCCGCCGTCCTATGGAGTGAGCATCGACCCTGGTGTCGGCATACGGTTCGACCTCGCAAGCGACGCGCCGATCGAGATCGAAGCCATCGGCCTCAATCTCCTCGTCGACGGCGGCAACTACGGCATGCCAGTGCCCAATCTGATTGGCGCGCCGAATGGCACGCTCGAAGTCTGGGTCGCGCAGGGCCGCAGCGTTACGGAAGCAGAGCTCTTCGCCAACGTGCAGTATCGCCACCTGCCGCCAACCCCGCCGCCGCAGCCATGGCGCTTGTTGTCCGACGCGGCATCGCATGTCGCCAACCTCGCGTTCGCCGAACCCGACTCACCTTCGCTCGCCACCTTCTCACCACCGCTGTCCTTGCCCGCAGGCAACCATGCGATCGTTCTCGTCGCGGTCCCGCGCGGGCTCGCCTCGATCCCAGCCGGAACGGGCACTGCGCCCAACGCACTGACCGATCGCATCCATCCGCTGTTCACCAACCTGCAACAGGTGCCAGGACCAACGAGCTACACCGACCGCACGCTGACGATCACCAATCCGGGGATCCAAAACCCCGCATTCGCTGCGACCGCGCGCTCGCCTGCGAGCACGCCGCCGGTGATGCCCAATTTCGAACTGCGCTACCGACTCGGCGCGAACAGCGCGTTCCAGACTGGATATGGGCTCGGTTGCTATGACCGCAAGCAGACGTTCTACGAGAGCTTCCTCGCGGCGGGCACAACGGGCGGCGCCACGATCGACCTGGCGCCGGGCAGCGTTGCGTTGCGCAAGTTGGGCGCGCGCTACCTCGTTGAGGTTGGAGCTTCGACGTATCCACGCGGCGGCGCGCAGCCCGGCTCCACGTCTTGGTATCGCCTCAACCACCCCGCAACGCCAACCCACGTCAACACGCGCGCGCCGGCGACCACGATCTGGGGCGATTGGGATGACGCGACCTCGGCGGCATATCCGCTCCCGTTTGCCTTCTCGTTCCCGGGCGACGGAGGGTCGCCCGCGACGCACCTTGTCATTGGCAGCAACGGGGCCATCTGGCTCCGCAATGCGCAGCCATCCTCGCCTCGCTTTGGCGGCGACTACCAGAATTGGCTCGCAGGCCCGCCGTCGTTTGCGCCCGCATTCTTCGATCTCTACCCGGCCGATCGCTACGGGTTCCTTGGCGGCAGCGGCGAGATCTACATCGACTCCGATGGTGCGAACTACGTGACCGTGTCGTGGGTCGGCGTCACCGAGTATCCGAGCGGTGCAGCGACCGGCACGATCAATAGCTTCCAAGCGACGCTGCAGTCGTCTGGCGACGTGGAGTTCACCTATGGCCGCATCCGTCACGGTGTCTCCGATGTGCTGGTTGGTTTCACTCCAGGCAATGGCGCGAGCGATCCTGGAACGGGCGCCACGCCGCGACGGGCGCCGGACATTCGCAACGGCATTGCCACTGGCGGCTTCTACTCCGGTGACGGCGCGCGGCCCGCGTTGCTGCAGTTGGCCAATCGACCCAAGGTCGGATCGCCGCTCGCGTTCGAAACCTCGAACCTCGACTCGACCGCGGCGATCAACGTCACACTCGTGAGCGCAGGCCGCACACCTGGCATCGACCTGCGCACGCTCGGCATGGCGGGATGCTCGGTGCACATCGCGCTGCCCGAGATCGCTTCCTTCGCGCAGCTCAACAGCGGCGGCCATGCCTCGTGGCCTGCATTGGCGTCGATCCCCGCCGCATTTGCTGGCTACGACCTGTTTGCTCAATCCGTGCAGCTCTGCACCGGCCAAGGCGTCTCCTTCAACGCAGCCAACATCCTGACTTCGAACGGACTCTGCTTCCGCTTCGAACGCAATTGACCCCAAACCGGCGCAAGAGTGACCGGAGAACGAACGCTTCATGGGCCGTTTGGCCCGGCACGCGATTCGCTCTCTTTCTGGCGGACTCCCCCTCCGCCACTTCGATGACTCGCTATACCCCCCACCTTGCTGGCGCCTTATTCGCGCTAACGCTCGTCGCGCAACTCCCGGCGCAATCGGACGAGCACATCGCGTTGCGATACGCGACCTTCGACCCGCTACTCGGCGAACCGCAAGTTCCCGAGATGCTGCGCGCCGCAAGCCGTAACTTACTGCATGTCGTGCAATTCGCGGACAAGCCGAGCGAACGCATGCGGCAGGCCGTTCGCGATCTGGGTGGCGAGGTGAAAGGTTTTCTGCCGCATCGCGCCCACCTCG
The DNA here is from genome assembly GCA_903925435.1 of uncultured Planctomycetota bacterium. Classification (GTDB taxonomy): domain Bacteria; phylum Planctomycetota; class UBA1135; order UBA1135; family UBA2386; genus SXPK01. Next base: position 12,634 of record CAIYFF010000136.1, read on the forward strand.
TGAAGATGGATGCGTCGGCGGCCCTGCGGATCGCGCAGCTTCCATTCGTTCGCTGGATCGGCGCCTACCATCCGGCCTACCGCATCGACGCTCGCTTGCTCGATCAACTCACGACGACCAGCGGATCGAAGCTGTGCAACCTCGTCGTCACGGACAAGCGCGCGGACAAGCAACGCCTGCTCGAGAACCTCCGCGCGCTCGGCATCCAAGTGACGCATGAGCAGCCGGGAAGTGTGTTGGTCGAAGCCAAGCTCGACCTGCGCCAACTGCTGGCCGCCGCGTCGCTCGACGAAGTCGCATGGATCGACGAGGCGACGCCGATCGGCGTCGACATGGACAACGCGCGCATCCAGGGCGGCGCGAACCACATCGAGTCTGCCGGCAGCTATCGCGGCCAAGGCGTGCGCGGCCACGTCTACGAGGGCGTGCAAGACAACCACGCCGACTTCACGACGACTCCGGTCGCTGTGTCGAGCTGCAATGCAGCCGACAACCACGGTCACGCGACCGCGGGCATCGTGTTTGGCAACGGCACGAGCGGCCCAGGGACGCGCGGCATGGCGCCGGAGGCGACTCCGTTCTTCACCAACTACGCTTGCGTGCCGGCGAACGTCTCGCGCTGGCAAGTGGTCGAACAGCTCGTGCAGACGCACGACGTGATGTTCACGACCGCCTCGTGGGGCAACGGCCTCACGACGTCCTACACGTCGATCACGGCGGACGCGGATGACATCGTCTTTGACCATGGCATCGCGTGGACGCAGAGCCAGAGCAACAACGGCGACCGCCTGTCGCGGCCGCAGGCATGGGCGAAGAACGTCTTCTCGATCGGCGGCGTGCGGCACTTCGACAATGCCAACCCTGCCGACGATGCGTGGAGCAACGGCGCGTCCATCGGGCCAGCGTCTGACGGCCGCATCAAGCCGGACCTCTGCTCGTTCTATGACGCAGTCAAGACCTCGGATCGCACGGGCCTAGACGGCTATGACGCGGGCGACAGCTATCCGAGCTTCGGCGGCACGTCTGCGGCAACGCCGATCGTCGCGGGCCACAACGCGCTGGCGATCCAGATGTTCACGGATGGGCTGTTCGGTCCAGTCCGCGTCCCTGGCGGCACGCGCTTCCAGAACCGACCCAACTTCACGACGCTCAAGGCACTGCAGATCGCGAGCGCGAGCCAATACGCGTTCACGTCGACGAGCGCGAACAACCGTCGCGAGCACCAAGGATGGGGCCACCCCAACCTGCGCACGATGTACGACGAACGCGCTCAGATCTTCGTCGTCGACGAGACGAAGCCGCTGCAACAGGGCGAAGCCGTTCGCTATCGCATGCAGGTTGCGCCGAACTCCGCCGAGTTCCGCGTGGCGATGACGTTTGCGGACCCCGCCGCCAACCCCGCCGCAGCGCTCGCGCGCGTGAACGACCTCAACCTCCGCGTGATCGCGCCAGATGGCTCCGTCTACTGGGGCAACCAGGGCCTCAAGAACGGAACAGTTTCACTGACCGGCGGCGCTGCTGACCACATCGACACAGTCGAGTGTGTCGCGCTGCAACAGCCGATGGCTGGCGTCTGGAGCATCGACGTGATCGCGGACCTCGTGATCGCCGACTCGCACCCGGCAACCGCGCTGCACGACGCCGACTTCGGCCTCGTCGTGCGCGGGGCCACGTTCTCTGCAACTGGCTCGCCGGGCTTCGCGACGAGCTACGGCAGCAGTTGCGCCGGATCGGTGCCAGGCCAGCCGGACACCTGCGTCACGCAGAACGACACCGCGTCCAAGACGAGCGTCGCGCTGCGCGCATCGACGACCTATGGCTTCGAAGTGACGGCGCCCACTGCGATGGACATCGTCGGCTTCGAAGTGTTCGGCAGCTCGACCACGGGCGCCGCCATGCCGACGGTCGCGCACGTGCTCGGGTTCGGCACCGCGGGCACACCATCCGTGTCGCTGTCGACGGGCTCGATCACGTTCGAGTCGGCGCCTGGTTGGACGCGCGCACTGGTGACCCCATTGCAGGTCGCCGCCGGCACGACGTTCTGCGTCGGCTTCGACACCACTGCCGCGGCGCCTTCCGTCTACGACGCGACGGCCGGCGGCGGCGACGTTGCCTACCACCGCTTTGAGAACGGCGTGTGGGGCCCGCGCAACACCGGCCGCTTCGAGTGGTGCTTCCGCGTGCTGTGCCGCCCCACGACGCGCTTGTCGCCTTCGATCACGGCTGAAGGCGTGATGGATGCGGGCCAGTCCTTCGCCGTGACGATGAAGAACGCGCTGCCGCTCACGTTCGGTGGCATCGCGATCGGCGCGTCGCGCACGCTGATGGGAACGATCCCGTTGCCACTGCCGCTCGATGTGATCGGCGGTCCGGGCTGCTGGATCCTCTCGGACCAGATCGTCGTCGGCACGGGCTTCATTGACGCAAGCGGCGTCTTCGCGATGCCCATCGCAATCCCCAACGACCCCTACTTCGTTGGCTGGAACATCTACCACCAAGGCGTGGTCGTGGACCCTGCGGCAAACGCGATGGGATTCGCGCTGACGAACGGCCTCGCAGTGCGCATCGGCGGCTGAGCTTCGCCAAAAGCCAACGCGGCGGACTGCGTCACCGCATCCCGCCGCGTTGCTCACAAACCAGCCTGGTTCGTCAGCGAACCTGGTTCTTGTGCACGGTCTCGACGCTCAGCTCCTTGCCGGCGCCGTGGCAGAGCGTGCAGCCTTCCACGTTGCCGCCACTGTTCGACAGCATGTGCGAATACGCCGCACGGCCGTCGTGGCAGCTGCCACAGACCATGCGCCATTCGAGGTGCGGCGCAAGGCGCGACTCGTCCGGGTGCAAGCGCAGCGTCGGCTCCTTCCACGCGACGTTCGTTGCGCCGTGGCACGACGCACAGTTGGCCGTGGCGCCGAGGAACGACGGGAAGCCAACGTGCTCGTAGGTGTGCGAACTGCCACTGTTGCCCGCGACGACGTAGGAGGCGCCGGCTTCGAGTTCATGGCCGCGGTGGATCTTGTGGATCATCTCGCGGAACTCGATCGTCACGCCTGGAGTGCGCGGGCTGTTGAGCGCAGCCGTCTTGAAGATCGGCCAGTCTTCGGCGCCAGCGTTGCCGTGGCACAACATGCAGTTGTCGTAGCCGCGACGGTGCGAGCCGTGGAACTGCAGGTCGCGGTGGCACGAGTAGCAGTTCTGCTCGCCGCTGATGCGGTTGTTGGTCTCCAGCACGCCGGCAGTGCCGATGCGGAAGGCCTTCACCGTGTTGCCGCTCGAGCCTTCGGTGTAGGTCGTGATCTGCGGCGTCGTGCCGGCGACCGTGACGTCAAACGCCACTTCGCCGTAGACGCCGATGTTGTAGGTGCCTGGCACGAGACCAAAGCCAGTCCACTCGCCGATCTTGGCGTCGAGTTGCGGATCCGCGGGATCCGCCGACGGGCTGTTGTTGATCGCGCCGCGATACACGGACGGCAGCACGAAGTCCGTCGTGTAGGTGACGAGCACGTTGCCCGTCGGCGCCGCAGCGAACGTGATCACGCCAGTGACCGCGTCGAGCGTCGTGCCAACGGCGACCACGGGCGTCACCTTGGCGATCGCTGCGCCGGCCGCATGCGGCTTGGCGAGGCGAATGGCCGGCGAGTCATTGGGCGCCGCAAACCAGATGCGGTTGCCGTCAATGTTGCGCACCTCGAGGTATTCGCGCGACGAGTTGCCTTCGTCGATGACGACGATGTTGCCGATCGCGAGTCCCAGCAACGATGCGTTGCTGACATCCGCGAAGTTTTGGTAGGCAGGCACTGCGTCAGTCAGGGTGACGCCAGAGACGGAGCCCGTGGCGACGGTGTAGACCGTAGTCGCGCCCGGCGTGCCGAACTGCGTCGGGAAGTGCGGCGCGCGCGCCGTCGTGAACGTCGTGGCGCTGAGCGGGATGGCGATCTCGTAGGGGATCTTCTCCTTCAGCGTGAACGTGTAGTTGGGGCCAGCGCCCGTGAGGATCGTCGTCGGCGACGGCGTCGTCGACGAAGCGGGGATGTAGCTCGCGAAGTAGAGCGAGTTCGGGCTCTGCACCGGGCCGCTGATGACGACCTCCATGCGCTTGATCGCAGAAGCGGCAACGGCATTTCCGTCGCCGTTCACCACCTGCACTTCGACCGCGACCTTCTCGCCAGCTTCGAGCAAACCGTTGCCGGTTGTCGCTTCGCCGACGGAGAGCACGTTGAACTTCAGGCCGCGCTCGCCAGCGCCAGCGCCCCACAACGGCGGCGTGTTGGAGTCGAGCAGCGGATGCGTGTGCGCCTTGCGCACGTTGATCGCCGAGTTGGGGTTGGTCGGAGCTTCGCCGTGGCACTCATTGCACGTCGCATCCGACAGGCCGGCAGGCATCGTCATGCCGTTGCTGACGTATGGCTTGCTCGGGTCCCAATCGTCGTGGCACGCGATACATGCGCGCGTCTTGATCGCGTTGGTGAAGATGGCGTCGCCTTGCGTCGGAGCAGGCAGCGGGCCATTGCCGTCGGGATCGCCGTGGCACGCCACGCAATTGGTCGGACCGGAGAGGATCCGCCCTTCCGCCGTCTTGTTGGCAGTCGTCAGCGCGTTGTAGCCAAGGTCGCGCGGCATGCCCTGCGCAAGGTGCGGCCACTGCGGGAACGCGACCTCGGAGAAGTCGTACTCGCCGCGCGAACGCACGATCACGTACGGAGTGCC
>CAIYFF010000137.1 GCA_903925435.1 uncultured Planctomycetota bacterium
CGGCGTTGCGCACGCCGGTCTTCGCGCCAGCGCCCGCGCACCGCATCGACCGCGGCACGTCCGGCATCGTCGCAATCGGGTTGTCGCCGATCGGACTGCGCGAACTTGCCGCCGCGTTCCGCGAGGGCACGGCGGAGAAGGTCTATCTCGCGGTGGTGCACGGCGTGCCGCGAAACGCGTCGGGTTCGATCGACGCGCCGCTCGAGACGATCGACCATCCAAAGAAGGACGGGCCCAAGGTGCGCGTCTCGCAGCGCGGCCAGGATGCGGGCACCGACTACGAGACGATTGCCGTGCGATCCGATCGCGCGCTGTTGCGCGTGACGATTCGCACTGGGCGCATGCATCAGATCCGCGCGCACCTTGCGCACATCGGCCATCCGATCTTCGGCGACGTGCGCTACGGATCGTCGGTGCGCATGGGGCACGCGTTCTTGCTGCATGCGCACCAGCTCACGGTGCCGCATCCGCGCACGGGGGCGCGGCTGATCGCTCGATGCGAGCCGCCTGCCGCGTTTCGGATCTAGTCATCGATCCGTGCGCCGCGGCGATGCTCGGCGCAGCAGCATGGAGTGTCGTTCAGCGCGCGAACGGATCCGCGTTCAAGAACGTGCGGATCGGCTGGCTGCGGCCTTCGCGGCCAACGGCGGGCAGTGGCGCGATGCCGGGCAACTCCAGCGACGGGTGGTCGAACGGCGCGCGCTCAAAACGCACGCGCTCGTCCGTCAGCGACAGCATGTAGGCGACAAGGTCGGTCTTCTCTTGCTCGGTGAGCCCGAGTCGACGCACTTGCGCGTTCTTGTCCTTGTTGTCGAAGTCGCCGCCGCGGTCATAGAAGTCGACGACTTGGCGAAGGGTCAGGTACTTGCCGGTGTGGAAGTAGGGGCCAGTCAACTCGATGTTGCGCAGCGTGACCGACTTGAACATGCCGTCACCTTGGCCTGGATCGAGGCGCTGGTCGCTGATGCCGAGGTTCTCGAAGTGCCAGCCGTTGCGGCCGTTCTCGATCGAGGCCGCCGAGAACTCGGGGCCGCCGTGGCACGCATCGCAGCGACCCTTGCCCGTGAACACTTGCGCGCCGCGGCGCTGGCTCGCGCTGAGCGCATTGCGGTTGCCCTCGGCAAACGCGTCTTGCGGCGTCTGGTCCGGGATCAGCGACGCGTTGTAGAGCAAGTTGGCGAGGCCCCAGAACAACGTGAAGTTGGCCTCCATCTGCGAGAAGCCATTGGGCGTGCGCACCGTCGACGCGTGGAAGCGGTCGTGGAACGCGGCGCGGATCATGTCGGGATACGTAGTCGCGAGGCCGGGCTGCGGCGCGTTGGACAGCGATCCGAGCGCGCTGTCATCGGCGGCGACGAGTTGCAGCGCGAGTGGCATGCGGCCAAGCAGCTTGCGACCCATCGTTGCAAAGTCGCGGCCAGCGCACGTCATCTCGACGGCGCTGAGCGGCGGGCCGACGCTCTGCGAAGCAGCGCTCGCAGGCGCGAGTTGCACGGACTGCTGCGTGATGCCGGGACCGCTCTGAACCCATACGCGCTGCGCTGTGGAGCCGCTGATGTCGACGCCGTTGAAGGTCTCCTTGGCGCGGCCATCCCAGAAGTTCTCCTCGTAGAAGACACCCATCAGGATGCTCGGCGAGTTGCGGCCGGTGACCTGGCGATTTGGGAAGTAGACGCCGTCATCGACTTGCACGGCGAGATCGCGCGCGAGCGGGTCGTTTTGGTCGAGTCCGACGAATGTCGATGCGACCACTCCTTGCGAGCCGAGGATGTCATCCCCGCGCAGAGGGAAGTCCGCGGCCGTGACCTCGGCGCCGGGGAGCTTGCCGCTGTCGAACACTCCGTTCGAACCAGGGTTCACCGTGTTGTTCGTGCGCGAGTCGACGCCGGCATGGAAGTGGCACGTCGCGCATGCCGTCTGGCCATCGCCGCCTACTTGCTGGTCCCAGAAGAGAGCCTTGCCGAGCCGCACTGCGGCGTCGCGGTCCTTGACGACCTGCGCGAGGTTGGCGGGCAGAGGTGGCGCGATGCCGCGCAGGCTGCCTTGGGCGGGGAGCAGGGTCGCGAACAGCGAGGGGAGCAGCAGCGCTGCGATGCGGACGTGGATATGGGTCGGGAGAGTCATAGAGGGGTAGTTCGAGGGATCTGGGGGGGATCTCCTACGAGGTCGCGTGCTTTCGCCCGCTGCCATCGGACGGACGCATCCAGCGATCGAGGAATTGGCAAGCTTCGTCGGATGGATGGGTCGGATTGCTGCGTGCCGCATCCGAGGGCGCTCCTCGTCCGCCGCGCATCGGGACTGCGGCGCTCTCCGTTGCCGGCGCAACGCATCTCGCATGCAGTCGCCGCATCGCGTAGGAATCGCCGCCTGACTCGAGGACTCGATTCATGAAGAACTACCTGCTGCTCCCGACCTTCCTCGCGGCATTCCTGGCCGCGCTGCCTGCGCAAGACGCTGGTTCGGCCAAGAAGAAGCTGACCTATGCCGAAGCGACCAAGCCGTTGTCGTGGACCGGCATCGCGCCGCAAGCGCGCATCGCATGGGACGGCAAGCACGTCGAGTGGAAGAAGGACGGCAAGGCTGTCTGGTTCGATCCGAAGACGAAGACCTTCACGGAGCCGCAAGCGGAGCCCGAGAACGATGCGAAGCCGGCTGCGGTCGCGGCCACGTTCTCGGCGCGCATCGAAGGCGGCGACCTCGTGCTGCAGAAGCGCACGGGAGCTGCGAGCCCCGAGGCCAATGGCAACGGCGGCCGCCGCGGCCGGCGTTCTGGCGGCGCGTCTGGCGGCGATGCGGAGACGATCCGGCTGACGAGCGATGGCGACGCGGGCGGCAAGAAGCGCGAGGCGCACTGCAACGACAAGGGCACGCGCGCGTCGTTCGTTCGCAACGGCAACCTGTTCGTCGTCGATGCCGCGAGCAAGGAGCTGTGGCAGGTCACCCAGGACGGCAGCGACGAGATGCTGCATGGCGTGCTCGACTGGGTTTACCAGGAGGAGATCTACGGCCGCGGCGACTTCCAAGGCCACTGGTGGAGCAAGCAAGGCGACCACGTTGCGCTGCTGTCGCTCGACGAGTCGAAGGTGCGCGAGTTCACGATCGTCGACCACGTGCCATCGGGCTTCCTCGACAAGGAGCGGTCGGTCGTCACCGAAGTCGCCAACTACCCCAAGGTCGGCGATCCCAATCCGCGCGCGATGCTGTCGGTCGTCGATTGCGCCAACAAGGCGCGCGTCGCGGTCGATCTCGCCGCGTATCCAGACGACGTGCTCGTCGTGCGCGTCGGCTGGACGGACGACAATCGTCTGCTCGTCCTGCTGCAGGATCGCATCCAGACCTGGGCTGAGTTGTGCTCGGTGGATCTCGCGACCGGCAAGCTCAGCAAGTGGATCCGCGAAGAGTCCACGTCGTGGGTCAACCGCCCGGAGATGCCGCGCTTCTTGCAAGACGGCACGTTCTTGTGGCTGTCCGAGCGCAGCGGCTACCAGCACATCTATCGCTACCGCGGCGACGCGCTGCAGCAGGCGATCACGATCGGCGAGTGGCAAGTGCGTTCGATCGAACGCATCGACGAGGCAAAGCAGCAGATCTGGTTCGAAGGCACGAAGGACGGCGCCACGGGCCGTCATCTCTA
>CAIYFF010000138.1 GCA_903925435.1 uncultured Planctomycetota bacterium
AGCGGGCAAGAAGGCCGCAGCCAAGAAGCCGGTGGCGAAGAAGGCCGCAGCAAAGAAGGCTGCGACCAAGAAGGCCGCGACGAAGAAGCGCTGAGCGCGCGCTCAGCAGCGCCGTCGGAAGTAGCGCTCGAGTTCCGCGCCAGGGAACGTGAGCACCGTGGGCCTGCCGTGCGGACAGTTGTGCGGGTGCTCCAACGTGGCCGCTTCGCGCAGCAAGCTCTCGATCTCCGCATCGGCGAGGCGATCGCCGCTCATCACTGCGGAGCGGCACGCCATGCTGTGGAAGCGTTCGACGAGTTGCTCCTCGAGTCGCGCACCCGGGTCGTCGTCTGCGTCCATCGGCAACACCGCGCGCAGCAATCGACCAGGGTCTGCGCGGTGGAACACTGCGGGCACCGAGTGCACGGCGACCGCGGACGGACCGAAGTCATCGACGTCGAGCCCGCCCTTTTGCAGCACATCGCGCGCGTCGAGCAACCACGCCTTCTCGCTCGGCGACACTTCGATCACAAACGGAGCGAGCAAGCGCTGCACCTGCACCTTGCGCGCGCGGTGCTGTGCGCGGAGCCGTTCGTAGACGACGCGCTCGTGCAACGCGTGTTGGTCGACGACCATGATGCCGTCGCCCCACTGCAGCACGACGTAGAGGTCATGCGCCTGCAGGAATCGCAGAGAACGACCTTCGTGCGCCGCGAACGGATTGGGCCGAGCGGGTGTGGCCGCAGCCGCATCCAAGGAGCGCGGCGTTGCATAGTCCACGTCCGCGCGCTCGCGAACGATCACTGGCGGCGGCGCAACGTCGGGTCGCCGTTCCATGCGCGGAGCGAATAGCGACGGCTCACTGGTCGGAAAGCCCGACTGCGCGCGCGGCTTGTCCGGATCGACGACGATGCCGAGCGTTCGCGGCACAGCAGCAGGATCGCTCGAAGCCATAGTCGTGCGCGCGAGCAACGCAGAACGCACGGCTTCGTGCAAACTGCCGGCGACGCGCCGCGACTCCAAGAACCGCACCTCGGCCTTGCGCGGATGCACGTTCACGTCGACCTGGTCGGGCGGCATCGTCACGAGCAGGGCGTAGATCGGGAACCGGCCGCCCATCAAGAACTCGCGATACGCCTGCCGCACGGCGAACAACGCTTGTCGCTCGCTGGCGCAGCGACCGTTCACGTAGAGCAGTTCGAGTCGCCCATCGCGACGCGCGAGGTCAGGCTCGCAGCAGAGTCCCTCGATCGAGAGGCCGTTCGAACGTCGCGACACCGGCAACATGCCCCGCACGAGATCGCGCGAGAAGCATGCGCCAAAACGCTCCAGCAGCGACTGGCCTGCGGGCAACCGCAGGATCTCCTTGCCGTCGCTGACGAAGGTCCAGTCGACATCGAGCCGCGGCAACGCGATCTCGCAAAGCAACTCCTGGATGCGCGCCTTCTCGGCCGCGGCCGACTTGAGGAATCGGCGACGCGCAGGCAGCGAGAAGAACAAGTCGCGCACTTCGATCTGCGTGCCCGGCGGGCAGCCGCACGGTTGCGGCGCGCTCTCGACGCCGCCATCGCAGCGCACTTGCCAGCCTTCCCCATTCTCGTGACGCCGCGACTTGATCGTGCAACGCGCGACGGAGCCGATCGACGCCAGCGCTTCGCCGCGGAAGCCGAGGCTCGCGATGTGGTCGAGATCGGACAAATCCGACAGCTTGCTCGTCGCATGGCTCGCGAACGCGAGCGGCAGGTCCTCGGGCAAGAACCCCGCGCCATCGTCGGTGATGCGCATGAGGTCGGCGCCGCCGCCTTGGATCTCGATGCGGAGCTTGGTCGCGCCAGCGTCGAGTGAGTTCTCGACCAACTCCTTCACGACCGATGCCGGACGCTCGATCACTTCGCCGGCGGCGATCTGGTTTTGGACCTCGGGACGCAGGACGCGGATCACCATTCGAGCTCCTCCGGCGAAGGCACGGCGACTCCGTCGAACCAGCGCGCGAGGAAGCGCTCGAGCAGAACGTCGTCCTCTTCGCCCAAGGAGCGCCGCTCACGCTGGCAGTGCAGCAAGGCCAGGATGCCGTGCTCGAGCCGCGCTGCCGTGTTCTTCTGCACCTGCGCGGAGAAGCGCTCGACGAACGCATAGACGCCGAGCTTCTGCGGCACGTCGCGCAACGACATGCCCTGGTCCACCATCAAGCGGCCTTCGTAGACCTGCGAGATCGACGAGAACATCCAGCTCGTCGCGAACGGGAACAGCCCGCCCTGGTCCATGCGCTTGCCGTCCTTTTGCTTCACGCCGCGCGCGAACATCGCATGCAGCGAACGCAGCGCACGCTTGCGGTCGCCGTCGAGAATCGCCTCGGCGAGCTCAAACGGCGTCGACTCGAAGCTGCACGTCAGCTTGCCGCGAAGGTCTTCGGGCGAGAGCGCCTTGCTGCTGCCCTGCTTGTCGAACTGCCCCACAAGCTGCTCCAGCTCGGCCGCGAGCAACGCGGGCTCCTTGCCGACTTGGGCCGTGAGCAGAAGCGCAGACTCGGGAGTCACAGGCACCTTCAGGCGCTTGCTGTGCGCAATGACCCACTGCACCAGCTCGCCTTGCAGGGGCTGGTCGGGCCTGCCGAATGGAGTCTCGTAGAGCTCCCGGAACTCGTAGACCGCGCCGCTTGTCGCGAGTTCCTTCGCGAACTTGGTGCGCTTGTCGAGCTTCTGCGCCTCGAACACGAGCACGGAGCCGTTCTTGATGCGCGGCGCGAACGCAGCGAGCGCAGTCGCGTAGCGCTGCATCCAGCGGTCGCCGCGGCGCACGACGACCGCAGTCGATTGCGCAAACAAGCCGCCGCCAGCGAGCGGCTGCAGGTCGGCGCAGTGCGCCTTGGCGCCGCCGCCGTCCCCGTCCTCATCTCCCGCTTCGTCGCGATCGGCATCGCCATCGTCCGAGTCGCCATCGCCAGCAGACTTCTTGCCGCGCAACGCGACGTCCTGGCCCTCGACGGCGACGACCTCGATGTCCTTCGGCAGCGACGCGAGCACGGCATCGAGGGCCTCCTGCCGAAACCATGCGCTGGCGCCGACCAACGCGACGATCTTGGGCAGACCGCTCTTGCACGCGGCGCGCAGTCGTTCGAGTTCTTTGTCCGGATGCGGAACGGCCATCTCAGGCGAACAGGTAGATGTCCGAGAGCCCTGCGGCAAGCATCACAACGCTGAGGATGCCGTTCGCGGTGAAGAACGCGGAGTGGATGTTGCGAAGGTCGAAACGGCGCAACAGCCAATGCTGCCAAGCGAGCATCAGCGCCGCAGCGAGCACTCCCATGGCATAGGCCGTGCCCAGTCCCGCGGCCACGCCGAACGCCGCGAACAAGACGGCTGCCACGAGGTGCATCGCGCGGCTCAGCCACATCGCACGCACGACGCCGATTCGCGCGGGGATCGAATGCAGTCCGTTCGCACGGTCGAACGCTTCGTCCTGGCACGCATAGCAGACGTCAAAGCCTGCGACCCAGAGCACGACGCCCAAGGCAAGCGTGAGCGGGATCGAGAACTGCTCGAAGCCGCCGCGCGCAGCGACCCACGCGGCAAGGGGCGCCAGACCGAGCGCCACGCCGAGCCACAGATGGCACAAGGCCGTGAATCGCTTGGCATGGCTGTAGAGCAACAACCACAGGAGCACTGGCGCACCCATCCACGCGCACACCGGACCGAGCGCAACGCAACACGCAAGGAACGCAGCGCCACTGCCGAGCGCAAGCAGCAGCGCGCGACCTGGAGCGATCGCGCCGCGTGGGATCTCGCGACCCTTCGTGCGCGGATTCTTGGCATCGATGTCGCGGTCGACGTAGCGGTTGTAGGCCATCGCGGCAGTGCGCGCGCAGACCACCGCGGCAATGCACAGCAGCACGGTGCGCAGCGACGGCGATGGATCCGCGGCAATCAGCGCGAGCAGCGCGAACGGCATCGCGAACACCGAGTGCGACAACTTGATCAGCGACGCATAGTCGCGCGCGCTCACGATTCGTCCTCGCCTTCGTTCCACGGCGACGCCGCAGGATCCGCCGCGGCCGGCTTCGGAGTCTTCCAACGCGCGAACAGCGCGTGTTCGACACCAAGGCGATCGAGCGCTTTGCCGACGACGAAGTCGACCATGTCCTGCACGGTCTGCGGTCGCGTGTAGAAGCCAGGCATCGCGGGCAACACGATCGCGCCCGCGCGCGCGAGCTTCAGCATGTTCTCGAGGTGGATCACCGACAGTGGCGTCTCGCGCGGCACGACCAGCAGCGGCCGGCCTTCTTTGATCGCGACATCGGCCATGCGCTCGACGAGGTTGCTGCTGAATCCATGCGCAACGCGCGCGAGCGTGCCCATGCTGCACGGGATCAACACGGTCGCAGCGATGCGCGCGCTGCCAGAACTCGGCGTCGCCTCGACGGCTGCGAGGTCGTGCACGAACAGATTGGCGCGGAGACTCTGCGGAAAGAGCGCAGCGAGATCTGGCCGCTGCATGTCCACGTCGAGCAACGCCTCGTGCCGCATCACGCGCAATGAAGCGCCCGTCGCCGCGAGATGGACGCGATGTCCGGACTCGAGCAGCGCCGACACGAAGCGCAGGCCGTAAGCGATGCCAGAGCCGCCGCTGAATCCGACGGCAAAGGTGCGGGGCTCGTTCATCGCGGATCGTGCGTGAGGAAGTAGTAGACGTCGTACATCGCGTGCGTGTAGACGCAGACGCCGAAGCCTCGGAACCAGAACAAGAACCCGAGCAGCACGCCGGCCATCGTGCGGAACAAGAAGACGCCGCGGTCAAAGTCTTCGCGCAGATGGTGATGCAAGGAGAACAGCACGGCGCTCACCACGACGGCGAGCACACCGCCGAGCGCGCGCGGCAAGCGGAACGCAGAGGTCGCGCGCAGCCACATCCAGACCAGCAGCGACATCAGTCCGAGGCGGAACACGAGTTCTTCGAAGATGCCTGCGCCGAGCGAACCGACGAGATCCTGCACGAGCCTCGGATGCATCACGTCGCTACCGAGAAACCGAACGGCGGGGTCCGCAAGCGCGCCGGCGAGCGGGCCGAGCATCAGTCCGTAGACCGAACCTTCGAGCACCAGCACGAGCCCGACGCGCGCCCACGGCAAATCGCGGATCACGACCTGACGCATCGCCCGGAAGACGCCCACGCCGAGCGCGATGTAGATCGCGGCCTTCGCAGCGGGCGGCAACTTCGACATGACGTCGAGCAGGATCCACTCCGACAGGTTGCGCTCGGAAGGCACGAGCGACAGCCGCAACCCCTCGTAGACGATCCACAGTGGCACGACCGCGAACATGCTCACCGACGGATCGCGCGACCACGCGAAGTAGCCGTCGTCGGGCGCTGCGGGAACCGGCTCCGATGCGGGCTCAGGCTTGGACTTCGCCACGGTAGACCGCGGCGATGCCGCCGCTCAGCACGGTGTAACGCGGAGACTGGAGGCCAGCCTCCGACATCAGAGTCGTGAACTCGGAGCGCTCGGGGAACTTCATCACCGAGTCCGGCAAGTAGTCGTAGGCATCGTTGGGCGCGCCAGCGATCCAGCGACCGAGCTTGGGCAACACGCGCCGGAAGTAGAACAAGTAGGCCTGCCCCAGCAGCGGCAACCGTGGCTTGCAGAACTCCAGCACGATCACGCGGCCGCCCTTGCGCACCACGCGAGCCATCTCGCGCAGCGCACGCACCGGGCTCTCGACATTGCGGATGCCGAACGCAACGGTCGCGAGGTCGAACGACGCATCCTCGAACGGCAACTGCTGCGCATCCGAGCACACGAAGTTGGGTCGCCCTGCGCGGCCAGTCGCTTTGCGTTCTGCGTGTTGCAGCATCGGCGCACAGAAGTCTGCGCCGACGACTCGCGCTCCGAGCCGCGACAGATGCAGCGACAAGTCGCCGGTGCCCGCGCACACGTCGAGCACGCGTTCGCCGGCGCGAACTTCCGCGACCTTGGCTGCGCGCTTGCGCCACAGCACGTCAATGCCGAGCGACAACACGCGGTTGGCGCGGTCGTAGCCATCGGCTACCTCGGCGAACATGCGCTGAATGACAGGCCCTTCGGGCATCGGCGCATTCTGAGCCGCGGCCGCGGCGTTTTCTCGCCCGAGCTTCGGGTTTCGAGCACCCAAAGCAGCGCACCACAAACGAACGCGGCGCATATTGCTGCGCCGCGGGTTCGTTCTGCGTGGCCAGCGCGAAGCTGGCCACCTTGTTCACGCAGTCAGCGCGATCACTGGCGCCAGTAGCACGACAGCACGCGGACGCCCGGCACCCCGATCGTGCGGACACGACGGCCGGTGCTGACCTCGAGCACGTCGATGTTGCCGCGGTCCGACAGCGCCACGAACAACAGCTTCGGCACCGTCGCGAGCACCGTGGCGCCACCGGCCACCTTGAGGGTGTGCTTGCCAGAGTGCGTGTACGGCGTGCGCTGGTAACCGGCGTTGAACTGCGTCACCTGGCCGGTGCCGCCGCCGTAGTTGATCATCTCGTCCGTCGCGATGTCGGCGACCGAGTTGCCCGAGAGCAGGTCGCGGACCGGCGTCGTGGCGTTGAGGCCACCGTAACGCTGGACGACGTTCCACTCCTTCTGGCGGAAGGTCGGCGGCTGGATGAAGCCACCCGAGTTCGGGTTCAGCGGGATCTGGCCGACCGGCGAGGCGGTCAGCGAGAGGCGCGAAACCTGGCCGAGGCCGCTGTCATCCACGTGACCGATCAGCACGCCGCCGTTCGACGACAAGAAGTCGTAGACCATCGAGCGGCCGCGCGGGAACGTCTCGTTCGGGATCGTCGAGACGATGTCGTTGAAGCCGAAGCCGTTGACGCCGTCCGGGCCCGATTCGTAGACGGCGACCGTGCCGTTCGAGTTGAGGATGTAGGCGAAGTAGACGCCCTGCTGGAAGCCCGTCTGCGCGAAGCGCTCCGTGGCGACGACTTCGATCGGTGCGTTGAGGAAGCCCGAGACCGAGCGGCGAACCGAGAAGTCCTGAGCACGGATGATGCTCATGAAGTTCGAGTCCGTGCTCACGACGAGGATGTCCTCGCCGTCCGGCTGCCAGCAGATACCCGTCGGGCCGCGCTCGACGCGCGTCTCCGCGACGATCTGGTGGAACGTCGCGCTCGTCGGGTCGATGTCGATGAAGCTGACCGTTCCGCTCGAGAAGTTCGAGACGGCGAGACGGGTCATGTTCGGCGCCATCGCCATGCTGACCGGGTCCGTCAGGCGGATCGTGTCCAGCACCGTGAAGCGGTTGCTGTTGACGACCAAGACCTGGCGGTTGTCACGATCGAGCACATAGAGGAAGTGGCCGATCTGCTGGCGCGAGGAGAAGGGGCAGAACGGCGGGGGCGGCGGCGGCGAGAGCGGCGGACGCTGCGGGCCGTAGAACGTGCCCATGTAGGTCGTGCCGTAGAGGCCGAATTCTCCGCGCGTGCTGCTGAACGGGTTGCCCGCGACGAGCTGGTTCAGCGGCGAGTTGGCGCAGCCAGCGCCGGTGCCACCCGTGAGGATGTTGCCGGGAGGCCCCGAGCTGGAGTTGACCGTCGGCTCTTCGCCGAAGATCGCGCGGCCGGGGTTCGGCGGCGGATAGCGCAGCTTCGGGGGATTCGGGTGCGGCGGCTGCGTGATGGTGTTGCCCGGCATCTGGGCGCCCATCACCGGGTTCATCTGGTTCGCGCGCGTCGCGTTGACGTTGATGTTCTCGTTGTTGAAGACGAGGTCGAGCGGCCCACCGATGTGGATGTCGTTGACCGCGCCGACCAGCGGCTCGCGCAACAGGCGCGTATTGAGGTTGGAGTCCCGCACCAGCGACAGCGCGCCCGAGCTACCGGCGTCGAGTGTCGTGCGACCTTCCGACAGTGCTGGGTCCACGCCCGAGGTGCCGATGTTGGGCTGAAGGCCCTGCTTGAAGCGCGTCGTCGCGAGATCGCCGGTGCCTTGGCCGATGCCGTTGAGGTCGATCGCCGACACGCCCGGCGTCGAGCCGCCGATGCCGACATACATGACCTCGGGGCAAACCGGCGCGTTGACGATGCCGGGGCCTTGCGCGGTGCTGAACTGCGTCGACACCGACTGGCCGATCAGGTCGCCCGCCAAGCCGCGGATCGCGGTGTTCTGGACGTTGACGTCGACCGTCGACTCACCCGGCAGGTTGTAGGCCGGGGTCACGACGTAGTTGCAGAAGTCGCCGTAGTTGAACGGATCTGCGTGGTAGATGATCTGGAACGTCGCAGCGGCGGCGGTGACCGACAGCACGAGACCGCCCGATGGCGGCGTCAACTGCTGCGGATTGAAGAACGATCCAACATCGCCCGGCTGCACCGGCTTGTTGAAGCGCACCGTGACCGTCGTCGTCGGATCGATGCCGGTCTGGCTGTTGCCAGGCGAGATCGACGGGATGCTCGTGTAGCCGAGAACCTGCGGCGGGTTCGGGTCGGCGCCGACGGTCGTCGCCGTGCAGACCTCCTGCTCCAGCAAGCGACCCTCGCTGTTCACCACTGCGGACGTGACGACCAAGCGGATCAGACGGTTCGCGGGGAAGGTCTCGAGCGTCGCAAGGTTGCTGTCCGCGTCCGGGATGAACACGAACGACTTCTTGGTGACCAAGTCAGCAGCGCCCGGGAAGTTCGGGAAGCCCGCGGCGCGCGAGTCGAGGACTTGGATGCCGTCGTTGTTGGCGTCCGCGGCCACGGCCAGACGCTTCACCAGCACACCACCCTCGTTGAAGTAGGTGTAGCCGTTCACGAAGCCGCGGCCGGTCACCATGCTGCCCGTCTCGGTCGACGGGTCGTAGGCGATGACGTTGAGTGCGCCGGTGAGGCCCGAGTTGTTCTGATTCGCCAGCAGGTTGCTGAGGATCGAATCGACATCGAGCTTGTGGGCGAACTTGAACTGGACGAACTGGTTGCCCGCGTTGCCGTCGGGCAGGGTCGTCGTCGAGTCAAAGGTCGCCACGGGCAGCACGCCGTTGTTGCCGGTGACGTTCTGCTTCATCGTGGTCTCATCCTCGATGTTCAGAACCGTCGTCGTCGGGTTGCCGAACGAGTCCGCAGCGCGGATGCGATACGGATAAATCGTCCCGCGACCCGTGCTGATCGCGGTGACCTTGAAGGCACCGCGGTTGTCGGGATCGCCGGGAGAGCCGCCGCTGCAGCTGGCGAACAACGCAAGTGCGGCCAGCGAGCCGCCTGCGAATGCAGTCCGCAAGGACATACGAGGGATGGGGTTCGTCATGATCGAAGGAGCCCGACCGGTGGGCATGAAGTTGGAACGAGGGCTGTTCCAGACATCCGAGGGGCCGCGAGAAGCTACTGCCCGCCAACTGAGGTTCAAGCCAGCGGATCAGACAATGCGGCCGCCCCGAAACCTCTGGTCTCGAGCCGATGGCAGCGCAGTTGGCAAGAAGGGTGCCCAGAACCGAACTTCCGTCCCCTGCCACGGCCGGACCACTCGCTCGGCCGCACGCCTCAGGAAGAGTGCCGCCACCCCACTGCATGCGGCCCTGCGTGCGGGGACGCACAGGTGCGCGAACGCGCACAGCATCCGCACGAATCGCCGGGATGGCGCCCGCGGAGACGACGTAGGCGACTCAGCCCTGCCGGTTCAGCAGGAAGGTCGCGATGTCGCCGAGGAACTGGTCGAGGTAGCTGCGAATGTCGTCCGGGACGCCTGCATCCACCATCGCGGCCCCGCATCAACTCCATCCAGCGATCGCGCGCGGCGCGGTCGATGGCAAACGGCATGTGCCGCATCCGTAGCCTCGGGTGCCCGCGCTCCTTCAAGTAGTCGGGCGGACCGCCGAGCCGGTAGATGAGAAAGCTGCGCAACCGATGCTCTGCACCCGCCATGTCGTCCGGCGGATACATCGGACCAAGAATCGGATCGGTCGGCACACGCCGGTAGAAGGCCGCGACCATCGCCGCGATGCGGTCCCCGCCGATGAGGTCGTAGACCGGGAGTTCTTCAGGTGCGCTCACGGCCGCAGCATCGGGGGCCGACCGCAGCACGGCAACCGGAGAGTCCACCGCTGCCACCTCCGACGTTGTGCCGCGCCCGTGCGCACCTACCATCCCGCGCCCCGATGATCTTCCACGACCCGAACGCCGGCCCCGAAGCCGAGTTCGACCGGAGCCTGCGCCCGGCGACGTTCCAGGACTTCGTCGGCCAAGGTCAGATCCGCGACAACCTCGGCGTTGCGATCTCGGCAGCGCGCGAACGCGGCGAGCCGCTCGATCACGTGTTGCTGTGTGGACCGCCGGGCCTCGGCAAGACGACGCTCGCCCACCTCGTCGCGCACGGCATGGGCACCAACCTGGTCATCACGTCGGGCCCAGCGCTCTCCGCGCCGCGCGATCTCGCCGGCATGCTGACGCGGTTGCAACGCAACGAAGTGCTGTTCGTCGACGAGATCCACCGCTTGCCGCGCGTGCTCGAGGAATACCTCTATTCCGCGATGGAAGACCACGCGATCGACGTGGTCCTCGACAGCGGCCCCGGCGGCCGCAGCGTGCGGCTTGGAGTCCAGCCCTTCACGCTGGTTGGCGCGACGACGCGCGAAGGCCTTCTCACCGCGGCCTTCCGTTCGCGCTTTGGCATCGTTGAACGGCTCGAGCCGTATCCACCCGAGCATCTCGAAGAGATCCTGCGGCGCGCCGCGAGGAAGCTCGCGATCGAGATCGGACAAGAATCAGCGCTCTGGCTCGCCGAACGCAGCCGTGGCACGCCGCGCATGGCGCTGCGCATCCTGCGCCGCGTGCGCGACCTTGCGCAGGTGCAAGGCTCGAAGTCGATTGACATCGCGACCGCGCAAGAAGCGCTCGAACGCCTTCGCATCGACGGCCTCGGACTCGAAGAAGTCGACCGCCGCGTGCTGCGCGCGCTCGCCGACCGCGGCGAACCGATCGGCCTGAAAACGCTCGCTGCGATGGTCGACGAAGCCGAGGACACGATCGAAGACGTGCTCGAACCGCACTTGCTGCGTTGCGGTCTCATCGCGCGCACGCAGCGCGGCCGCGTCGTGACCGCGCGCGGCCTCGACCACATCGGCAGGCCGCCCGCTGGCGCGCGCGCGAGCGACCTTCCGTTCCCGCAGTGAACACGCCCCCACTTCGCACGTGACCGCATTCCGCTTCGAACTTCTCGGCCAGAACGGCGCGCTGCGTCGCGGCCGCTGCCACACGCCGCACGGCACGTTCGAGACGCCGTGCTTTGCGCCAGTCGGAACCTACGCGACGCTGAAGGGCCTCACGCCAGAACAGGTGAAGGCCACGGGCGCAGAGTTGATCCTCGCGAACAGCTACCACCTGCACGTGCGCCCTGGCGCGGAGCGCATCGAGCGACTCGGCGGACTCCACCGCTTCATGCACTGGGACGGCCCGATCCTGACGGACAGCGGCGGCTACCAGGTGTTCTCGCTCGGCGGCAAGGTCGCGATCGACGAAGACGGCGTGACGTTCCAATCGGTGATCGACGGCAGCTCGCATCGCTGCACGCCGGAGTCGGTGCTGACGTTCCAAAAGCAACTCGGTCCCGACATCGCGATGGTGCTCGACCACTGCCCGCCCGGCGACGCGCCCGCGGAGTTCCAGCGGCAAGCCCACCTGCGCACGATCGCGTGGGCAAAGCGCGCCCGCGACCTGCACGACCATTGGGGCGGCAGTGCGCGCGGGCAAGCGGTCTTCGGCATCGTGCAAGGCGGCACGCATCCCGAATTGCGCGCGGAGAGCGCACAGGCGCTCGCAGCGATGGACTTCGACGGCTACGCGATCGGCGGCCTCAGTGTCGGCGAGACGAAGCAGCAGATGGCGGTCGCATTGTCTGCAGCCGTCGACGAACTGCCCGCCGGCAAGGTCCGCTACATGATGGGCGTCGGCATGCCCGAGGACTTGCTCGCGGCCACGGCCGCCGGCGTTGACATGTTCGACTGCGTCGTCCCGACGCGACACGGCCGCAACCATCAGGCATTCGCGCCCGATGGCCACGTGCTCAAGATGCGCAACGAGCAATACAAGGACGACCCCAATCCGCTCGTCGAAGGCTGCGCGTGCTACTGCTGCCGCAACTACAGCCGCGCCTACATCCGCCACCTCGCCGTCGCCAACGAAATGCTCGCGGGCATCTTGCTGTCGCTGCACAACATCCACTTCCTGCAGGATCTGATGCGTTCGATCCGCAGGCGCGCCGAAGGACTCGCATGAACCTGCTTCGCTTCTTCCTCTCGCTGACGCTCGCGACCTCCCTCGCGGCGCAAGCCAGCAACGAACTCCGCATTGGCACCTGGAACCTCGAGTTCTTCGGCGGCCCGCCCGCGATGCGCTCGGTGTTCCTCGATGGCGGTAAGCGCCGCGAACTGCCGGCGCGCGACGAGCAGGATCTGCAGAAGATCGGCGCGTTCATCCGCGAACTCGGCGTATCGGTGCTCGCAGTGCAGGAGATCGGCAACGAAGCCACGCTGCGCGCCCTGTGCCAGCAGATTGGCCCGTCGTGGAGCCTCGTGCTCGGCACCACCGGCGGCTGGACCGACGGCAAGGCGCTGCAAGCGATCGGGTTCCTCTACGACGATGCGCGCGTCGAGTTGATGTGGGCCGAGGAGATGCTCGACTTCCCGCGCGAGAAGGACAGCCTGCCGATCTTCCACCGCGTGCCGGTCACGGCCTGCTTCAAGGACCGCACGTCGGGCCTCGACTTCCGCGCGGTCTGCGTGCACCTCAAGGCCGGCAAGGAGACGAACGATCAAAAGAAGCGCTCCTTCGAAGCCGAGGGCCTGCGCGACTGGCTCGTCACGCTGCAAGCATCGAAGGACGAGGACCAAGACATCGTCGTGCTCGGCGACTTCAACAGCGGCTACGGCACCGATGCGCAGAAGACGCTCGAGTCGTCTGGCGTCGCGCGCTACCTGCCGCAGCGGAGCGCGGAGCCGACGATCATGCACTTCGACGATCCGATCGATCAGATCGCGCCATCGCCGCGCTTCCTCGAAGCGCTGCCGGAGACCTTCGACGCACACGGCGAAGCGGCGCAGGCTGACAAGGAAACCTGGCGCAAGACCTACAGCGACCACTACGCAGTGACGGTGACGCTGAAGAGCGAGCGCGACGACGACCCGGAGTCGACGTTCTCGCGCGGCAAGCAAGAGCACCGCCTTCCGGCCAACGAGCGCGCAGCAAAGAACCAGCCTGCGCCCAGCAAGCAGAAGAGCGACGAGTCGTTCACCTCGGGCACAGCCGTGACCGTCGTGCTCGCCGCCACCGGCGAAGACGGCAAGCCGCAGACCGTCGACGGCACGCTGGTCGCGGGGCTCGGCGACTGGATCAAGCTGCGCGATCTGCAAGGCGCGGTGCGCGCATTCCCGTCCTCGATGGTGCGCGAAGTGCGCCGCCGCTGAAGTGACACGAGGCAAGGCACCGACGGGGATGTTCGCAACGCGCCTCCACGCGGCGTGGCTTTGCGTTGGCGCAGCGCTGGCACAGGAGCAACCGACCACAGCAAGCTTGCTGAGTCGCTTCGACGCGTTGCCACAACCGGCGCAGCAGGCGGCGCTCGATGCGGCGCTCCTGCGCGTTGCATCGATCGACGACCCGACGCTGCAGCGCATCGCTGCATACAGCGACGCAAGCGAGACGTTCCCGCAGTTGCGCGAACGCGTGCACCACGAACCACGTGAGTTCGCGCCCGTGGCGCCCGCGCGCCAGGTGATCGATTGCAACGATGCGCGCACCAAGAAAGTGCGCACGGAGTTCCCACACGTGCGCCTTCTGCGCGACCTCGCTCCGTCGGTCGCCTACGACTGGCTGCAGGGCGAAGCGGCGCTCACTCCGATCCC
>CAIYFF010000139.1 GCA_903925435.1 uncultured Planctomycetota bacterium
GCCGACCTCGACCGCGAGAAGCCCGGCATCACCGCGATCCTCAAGACGTGGTTCGAGAACTACAAAGGACCCGGCAAGCTCACGTGCTCGGGCTTCGGCTCGCGCGGCGACGCACTGGAGTTGTTGACGAAGTGCGAAGCGTCGTTTGCCGCCGCCGAGAAGGCGAAGAAGTAGTCGCTCAGCGCGGCGCCGCTGCGCGCGCCGATTCGGCTGCGAGTGCCGGCAGCACCGCAGCCGTGAAATGCGGCTCCTGCGTGCCCCAGAACACGTAGTCGAGTCGTAGATCCGTCTCGGCGATGCGCAGCAGGTCCTGCACCGTCATCGCGCGACCGGTCGCCTTGTCGATCTCGTCGAGATTGCCGTCCTGCACGGCCAGCGCCGCGACGACGCCTTCTTTGCGCGCGCGGAGCAACGGCAGGATGTGCGTTTGCTGCCCCTTCGCGAGCGGGCGCAGGTCCGGCCCACCGACACCGGCGCCGACCTTCGCACAGTGCGCGTGCACGCCCTTCAGATAGCCCTTGTCGTCCCACGGCAGCCACTCGCCGGGCAGGAAGTTGGCGTAGAGCACCACGTGGCTCTTCGAGAACGCAGCCTTCGCCGCCGACACGTTCTCCTTCACCGCCTCCGCATAGCGCGCGGGCGTGAAGCCCTCGGGCCACTTCGCCTCCACGTCGCCGAAGCCGATCGCCGTCTCGGCGAGGTTGAGGCCCAGGATCGCGCCGTCGAACTCGCGGCCGAGCGCTGCGAGCAACTGGGCGAAGCGCGCCTGCACGCGCGGGTCCCAGCGCCGCGCCACCCAGCCGTCGAACACGTCCTCGGTCTCGGGCTTCTCGTCGCCCTCGTACTTGCGCGCGGCCCCGCCGCCGTAGGCCTCGGTGCACAGCCAGTCGGGCACGGGCTTTCGTTCGTCGAAGGTCACGTCCTGCAGCTGGATCCACAGCGCCTTGCCGTTGGCTTCCAGGAATGCGAGGTCTCTGCGGATCCCGTCGAACGCGTACTCGCCCTCCTGCGGCTCGAGTTCGCGCCACGTGTACTTGAGCTGCGCGCCGCACAACCGCGGGTTGCCGAGGAACGCCGCCTCGCGGATGCGTTCGCGTTCGTGCGCGTAGAACACCAGATGGCGCGGGCCAGTGGCGGACTCGGCGTCGACGAGAGCAACCGTCGAGGGTTTCGAGGCACACGCGGCGAACACGAGCAGGGCCGCGAGAGCGAGGCGGATGTGGGCCATCGCGGTGGCGTAGACGATCGCGCCCAGCGCGTCCACCGCGGCTACGGACCGATGCGCAACTCGAGCGCCGGCGAGAAACGCAGCGGCAGACCTAGCGGCGCGAAAATGGGCCCCGCCGGGTCGAGGCTCACCGTGGACGATCAGGCCACCGACTTCTCCGCGACGCGCGCGCCGCTTGCTTCGAGCGCTGCGCGCACGCGATCCGCCGCGTCGCGATCGTCGGTGTGCACGGTGACGACGATCTCATTCGCGGCGAGGCCCTTCACGAGCTTGTGGAGCCGGCGGTCGACCAAGTTGGGCCCGAGCAACGACACGGCCAAGAACGACGCGAGCCCAGCCATCACCGCGCCAAACACCGCGCCTTGCACATAGGTGCCAGGAAACAACCCCGTCTCTGCGAGCAAGAGGCCGATGCCAGCGCCGCCGATCAATCCCGCCGCGAGGCCAAGGACCAGCGCGTGGCGAAGCCCCGAGTCGCCAAAGTCCGCGCCGTATCGCAGCGAGTCTTCGAACGCGGCGACGTCATAGCCGCCAGGGTGCACGCAAATGCGCAGTCCATGCGCGTCGCTCTTGCGCATGCCTCGGATCCCTGCGGCGGCCTGCTGACGATCCGTGAATCGCGCGAAGGTGATGTGATCCATGCGCGCATCGGATCCGCGACGCGATGCGCGGTGGATACGGCGGTCGTCGCATTTCCGCTGCGCGTAGTCGGCGCACAAGCCGCCCGAACTGCGCAGTCGCCGATGCTGGCGAAGTCAGGCTTCGGTCAACAACTCGCGAAGGCGCGCGTCGACGTCGTAGCCGAGTTCGCGTTCGAGCGCAGCATCGAGGCGGCTCGCGATGTGCAGCACGTCGTCACGGCGCATCGGTTCGCGCGGCTTTCTCACAAACGGATCCGCGCCACCTTTGAATGTGCGCACCGGACGAAACCACGGCCACCGCGCGATGCCGTGCTCCGCGCAAAACTCGCGACAGAACGCGCGAGGATCCGCGGCAACGCGCTCATACCTCGCAACCGAGAACTGTCGCACGCGATCGCGCAACGACAGGTGGGCGCGCAGCTTCGCCGTGCGCAGCGCGAAGATGTCCACAAACCGCCGGCCCGTCGCTGGGTCGCGTTCGTGCAGCATCTCGGACCCGACGCGCGGATCGTCCGCGGCGATCTCCATGTCGCGGCCCCACTCGCAGCGCCATTCCATCCGCGCGAAGTCCGAGAACGTCGCGTCGCGCAACGACTGCGCGGCGTGCCACGGC
>CAIYFF010000140.1 GCA_903925435.1 uncultured Planctomycetota bacterium
CGCCGCGCAGAACTACCTGTATCTGCCGGCTTCGACCTCGACCAACTTGGTCGAGCAGTCGAGCTACAACCTGCGCCCGTTCATGCAGACGAACAGCCGCGTGCAGATGTTCTTCAGCGCGACGGAGACCGGAAGCAGCCAATTCGCGGCCAGCGCGTTGTCGCTGCGCTACGACGGCCCGATCCCGCAGGTCGGCGCGCCTGGTCCCTTCACCGTGCAGCGCCTCCGCGTGCGTGTCGGCACGACCCAAACTTCGCAGCCGACCGCGTCGTTCAACGGCAACCTCACGCAAGCGCTGACCACCGTCTACGACGGCGTGTTCACGTATCTGCCCGATCCAGGCTCGTCGTTCCCGCACCCGTGGGAAGCGCCCGGCACGTCGCTGCGCATCCCGTTCAGCGCGCCGCTGAGCATCAACGTCCCGACGGGCGGCTGGCTCGTCGTCGACTTGCAGATGGAAGGCAACAACATCGCCAACTTCGGCTTCTCGCACGCGATCGTCGACGGCTTCATGACGACGGGCGGCGCCACGAACGGCACGGCGGTCAACTTCGGCCAAGGCTGCAGCGTCTCTCCGACCTCGCCGAGCGCCACGATCTCGACGACGGGTACGCATGCGCCCGGCGCTGCGCACTTCGTCGCGGGCCAGAACCTCGGCGCCAACACGATCGCGCTGATGGTCCTGAGCGGCAGCAACACGAATAGCCAGTTCGGCCCGCTGCCGTTCAACCTGCCGTCGACGGGCTGCAACCTCTACACCGACATCGATCTCAACTTCGTGATGTTCACGGATGCGTCGGGCTCCATTGCTCCGAACACGCAGATGGGCGCGGTCTCCGTTCCGGCGGATCCCGCGTTCGCCGGTGTGACGATCTACGAGCAGTTCGTGTCGCTCGTGAGCGCCGCCAACCCCTACGGCTTCGTCCTCAGCGACGCGCGCGCGATCACGCTCGGCACGTTCACTTCGCCGGGCATCGGCGTCTACACGGTCTCGCACGGCGCGGACGCCAACGCAGCCGTCGCGGACAAGGTCGAGCCCTTTGGCTACGCTGTCCGCCTCCAGCTGAACTGAAGTTGACGCGCCAAGGCCCACTCCTCACCGCTTGCCTGCTCGCCGCCAACCTCGCGCTCGTCGGTTGGTGGACGTGGTTCCAGGTCGCGCAAGCGACTTCGCTGCAGCAAGCGGGCGAGCAACTTGCGATCGGGGACATCGACGCAGCGGCGCGTGCCCTCGGCGCAACGGACGCTGACACACTGCCCGAAGTTGCCGCAGCGCGACGGCGCATGTTCTTGAGCGAGGGCATCGCGTTCACTGCGGTGCTCGCGCTCGCGGGCGCTGCGGTGGTCACGGCCTTGCGACGCGACGCGAAGTTGCGCGCGGACCAAGATCGCTTTCTGGCCGGCGCGACTCACGAGCTGAAGACGCCGCTGGCGACGATCCAGCTGCTGCTCGAATCACTGCGCGACGAGCGGCTGCCGAAGGAGAAGCGCGACCGCTACCTGCAGTCGGGACTGCTGGAATCGCAACGCCTCGAGAACGGGCTCACCAACCTGCTGACGGCCGCAGGCCTTCGCAGCGCAGGCGCCCGCCGCACCGCGCGCGCGGAAGGCGATCTCAGCGATGACCTGCGACGCGCCGTCGCCAAGCTGCAACCGCGCGCGGAAGCAGCTGGCATTCGCTTGTGCGAAGGCCACGTCGACAGCATCCGACTCGTGCGCGACGCCGAAGCGCTGCAGCTGGTGCTCCACAACTTGCTCGACAACGCCGTCAAGTATTCGCCACGCGGCGCAGCAGTGACGGTGTCGCTGCTCGAAGAGCCGTCAGCCGCGACGTTGCGCGTGCAGGATCAAGGCATGGGCATGGATCCCGAAGCGCTCGCAAACGCATTCGTGCCGTTCTGGCGCGGACGCGACTCGGGAACCGGCGGCACTGGGCTCGGCCTCTTCCTGGTGCGCGAACTCGTCGAGTCGCATGGCGGCTCGGTGCGCGCGGAGAGCGAAGGGCCAGGCAAGGGCTGCACGCTGTCGGTGAGACTGCCGCGGCGCGGGCTCGCCGCAACGGGAGGCGCCGCATGACGCGCTGGATCCTCGTCGCCGAGGACGAGCCCGTTCTCGGCGAGATGCTCGTCGACAACCTGCAGCTCGAGTCCTACCACGCAGAGCTCGTGCGCTCGGGCACCGAGGCGCTCGCGCGCATGGAGAAGGGCGGCATCGACCTGCTACTGCTCGACGTCATGCTGCCGGGCTGCGACGGCTTCACGGTGCTGCACCGATTGCGTCAACGCGGCGACACGACGCCGGTGCTCATCCTCAGCGCCCGCAGTGCCGACCAAGACCGAATCCGCGGCCTGGAGCTCGAGGCCGACGACTACCTGACCAAGCCGTTCAACCTGCGCGAACTGCTGCTGCGCGTCGACGCGTTGCTGCGCCGGAGCCGAGCGCCGAGCCCAGGAGCCGACACGCTTTCGTTCGGCGGCAACACGATCGACTTCCGCGCCATGCGCGCCAAGACGTGGGCCGGCGAAGACACGGAGCTGACCGCGACCGAGGTCCGCCTGCTGAAGCTCCTCTGGGCCCACTCCGGCACCGTCGTGAGCCGCAAGATCGTTGTGGAGCACCTGTTCGGCAGCACGGCCCCACTGACGGTCCGCACGCTCGACAACGTCGTGCTGCGCCTGCGCAAGTTGTTCGAGCGCAATCCGGGCGAGCCGGCCCACCTCCACACCGTCCGCGGCCTCGGGTTCCGTTTCGAGCCCTGACGCGATCTGCCCGACAGGTCTGCAAGGCAGCAGGCCACACCGCGCGCCACGTGGTGCGGCCCTGCATTCCGCAGGATCCGAGACACGCCAACGCCGGGGAGATAGAACTCCCGCCCCAATCCCATGAAGCCGCTTCACGTTTCGTCCCTCTTCCCTGCCCTGCTGCTGCTCGCTCCGCTCGCGGCGCAGGACTCCATCCAGCTCCAAGCCCCGAAGTCCGGCAAGGTCTCGTTCGTGCAGCTCGGCCGCCAAGAGCAGAACATCGACGCCGGCGGCCAGCAGATGGAAGTCGTCCAGGAGCTGACGCACCACTTCACGATCGAAGTGACGGGCGTCGCCGAAGACGGCAAGCGCACCTACACCGTGGTGATCAACCGCGTGAACGGCAAGCTCGACATCCCGATGGCCGGCGCCATCGAGTTCGACTCGGCGAGCAAGCCTGAGGAAGCGACGGAAGAGGCGGATGACGAAGGCCCGATGGGCGGCATGGGCATGCCGAGCGGCGCGAAGCTCGCGGCGGGCCTGCGCGAGATCGCCGGCAAGTCGTTCACGGCGGACGTCGCAGCCGACGGCTCGATCCTCGGCGTCGCGGGCTTCGACGAAGCGCGCAAGGCGGCGAAGAAGGCGTTCGGCATGGCCGGCCAGATGATGGAAGGCGCGATCAACGACCGCGGCCTGCAAAACCTCGTTCGCGGCGCGATCGGCTACCTGCCGAAGGAAGCCGTTGCGGCGGGCGCAACCTGGGAGACCAAGGTCGATGCCGGCAGCCAGATGCCGATGGAGCAGTCGCTCAAGATGACGCTCGGCACGGTCGGCGCGGATGAAGTCGAATTCGCATACTCCGGCGAATCGAAGATGAAGGAAGGCGCGCGCATGCCGATGCCCGACGCCGAAGTCGAAGGCGGCAAGATCGAGGGCTCGGCCAAGATCTCGCGCAAGGATGGCTTCACGATCTCGTCGAAGCAGACCAGCAACATGTCGATCTTCGCCACCAACGAAATGGTTGGCGAGATGACGATCGAGCTGAAGATCATCACCGAGGTGAAGCGCGCCGACGCGGCAAAGGCCGAGACGAAGGCCGCGGAGCCTGCGAAGTCGGAGCCTGCGAAGAACGCCGAAGCGGGCAAGTGAGCCCGAGGCGCAGCGCGCTCGCCCGCGACAGCGGAGCTTGAGCGCGCACATCGCCGCGCGAGAGGCGCAGCGGCGACAGCCCGTGTCAGAACACGCGCACGGGCAACACGTTGGACGCCGATAGCGGCAACGTGAAGTTGGCCGGATCAAACACGACGGCCTGCAGCCAGATCGAAGTGCCGGATGCGAGCCCGCCTGGACCCTGCAGACTGACGTTCCAGAGCCCACTCGCATCGCTGAGACCGATCGCAACTTCACCGTAGGACGTGA
This sequence comes from uncultured Planctomycetota bacterium, assembly GCA_903925435.1. Classification (GTDB taxonomy): domain Bacteria; phylum Planctomycetota; class UBA1135; order UBA1135; family UBA2386; genus SXPK01. The sequence continues at coordinate 4,161 of CAIYFF010000140.1, forward strand.
AGTTAGCTCCGATCCCGAGCGAGACGATGCCCGGCGCAACGCTTGGCTGGTTGTTGAACGCGGCGAGCAGCAGGTTGTAGCGACCCGCGTCCGAGTAGACGCGGAACGGGAACGCAAGCTGCGTGTTGAGCACCGGCGGCCCTTCGATGCGCGGCGGATTGAGGCCGGTCACCTGGATCGTGAACGATTGGCTCTGGCCAGCGCCGCTCTCGATGACGATCTGCGCCGGCCCGATCGCAGGCAGCAGCGGCGGCGTCACGCGCAATTGCGTCGGCGATTGCACGAGGAAGTTGACGACCGCCGAACGGAACAGCACGCGCGTCGTCTCGTCGAATCGCAAGCCCGTCAGCGTCACGAACGGCGCTTGGTAGCTCGGGATCGACGAAGGCGATGCGCCCGTGATCACCGGCGGCTGCAGCGATCCATAGGTGCGACGCAGAGCCTCGACATCGCCGGCGCTCAACTGCGAGCGCTGCCCCATCGTTGCTTGCTGCGATTGGTTGGGCGGCAGCGCCACGATCGTCGTAGCGCCATTGACGCCGGCCTCCGTCGCGCCGAAGTGCATCACCGAGTCGAAGTCGTATGGCAACCCATACGTGTTGCCGATCGGCACCACCGCGAACTCGCTCGCGCGCGTCGGGTCGACGTTTGCGGACTGCACCTGCACGAAGGTGTCGCGATCCGGCCGCTGATGCTCGTGCCAGAAGCCGAGCACGTGCATCAGCGCGTGCACGACTTCGAAGCGAATGCCCCAGTTGGCGACGAACAGCGTCTGCAGTCCGCCCTGCCGGCCGATCGGCGACGAGTTGATGTTGGCGTCGCGCACGAGCACGTAGTCCGCCTCGTTGGTGCGCTGCACGAACTGCACGCGGACGCGAGCGCTGATCTCCTGCATCGCGGCGGCGAGGCTCTGCGCCATCGCGGGCGTCACGCTCGCGTGGAGCGCGTAGGGCACGACGCCATTCGGCCACGACTGCCCGCCGAACAGTCGAGCATGCGGCGACGATCCGAGCGAAGTGACGCAGCCCGCCGGCAACCGCGCGAACGCGTCGCGATCGATCGGCGAACGCTGGGCGATCGCCGTCGAAGCGATCAGGATTGCGGACAGAATCGTGAGGGATCGCATGCGTCGGAAGGTGGCGGGCGATTGTGGACCTACGCCACAGAACCCACCACCCCCGGCGCGCATCGGCGAACCGCGCGACTGCGTCAGAACCGAGGCCGGAACAACTTGTCGGCGTAGGCGCTGTCCGACCGCTTCTCCGCAACCTTCTGCGTGCGGCGCATCGCTTCCGCGACGGGCAGCAAGACCGCGCCATCGGGCACGGGAAGCCAGATCGCCTGGCCCTTGGCCTGCGTCACCAACCGATCAAACTCGGCGGTGTCCTTGGCACGGTCCAATCGATCCAGCAGAGCCTGATCGAGCAACACGCAGCCAGCAGGCGCCGGCTGCTCGGACTTGCCGAGCAGAGTGTCGACACTGACTCCGAACAGGGAACTCAGCGCAAGCAGGTCCTCACCCGACGGGAACCGAGATCCACCCTCCCAACGGGACACCGCGGACTCGTGGACCTTGAGCGACCGCGCCACCTGATCCTGCGTCAGTCCCTTGCGGGCGCGCAGTTCACGCAGGTTGGCCGCCAAGATTCTTGACAGCGGGGTCGGTTGATCGGGCTCAGGGCCGGACATGCGGCGGCGCATTCTAGGCATCCCATCCCCCGCGGTTGCAGCCGACGCGAAAAGAACTTTCGCTTTTTCGCCCCACAGGAATCGCGATGCACGCCGCCACCGACGCCACCAAAATCCATGTCACCATTCTTGACGTTCTGTCATTATCCATGCTCAAACTAGCCTCCTCTCCAAGGGTCCACCCATGTGCAATCCGTCCCCTGATTTCGATCTCAACAAACTCCTGCGCGTCGCCTTCCGGTCCGCCGGCAAGGTCGCAACCAGCCCCCTCGTGATCGAGGAGGCCGCCGAGCGCGCGATGCATCAGTTCCACCTGGCCGTGATCGGTGGCGCACAACTCGTGCACCCAGAGGCATGGGTCTGCACCGTCTCGCGCCGCATGGCTGCTGCGCTGCTGCGGACGGGTTGGTCGCGCATGCAGGCGATCGACGAGGAAGACGACCTTCCGGCGCCGATACCCAAGCGCCCCGCGTGGAACCGCGAGCGACTGCGGGACGCGATCCGGGCCGCACTGACACCGAGGCAACGCGAAGCGCTCGATGCCGCGCTGACCTGCCGCACCACCCGCGACGCAGCGCGCAGCTGCAACATGTCCCCGCGCGACTTCCGCCGCTACCTCAAGACCATCACGGCAAAGGCTCGCGCGAGGATCGGCGTGGAGGATGCGCGCGAGTCCAACGCTGGCGGCGACATCGCGCCGAACGATCCGAAGCCGTAGATTCGTCGCCTCACTCCACTCGCGTCGGCGGCGCTCGATCTCCCTTCGCCGACGCGGCCTCCCCCAGGTTGCGAAGCCTCCGGACCATGAAGCGCACTGTCCCGTCCGCCCTTGTCTGCCTCCTCGCTTCGGCCCACGCCGTGGCCCAGAACTCCCCCGGTTACACCGACACGCCGATGCTGCCCGACGGGAAGTGGCGCGTGCACGATGCGACGCGGCCGCAACCGCCGATCGTCGAGCCAGGGCCTGCGAGCGGGCCGGCTCCGGCGCCGAAAGACGCGATCCTGCTGTTCGACGGGTCCGGCCTGACGGAGTGGCGCAGCAACGACAAAGAGGCCAAGTGGGCCGTGGCGGATGGCTGCATGACCGTGAATGGCACGGGCGATATCCGCACCACGCGCGAGTTCGGCGACTGCCAGCTTCACATCGAATGGGCCTCGCCCGCGAAGGTCGAGGGCGAGTCGCAAGGTCGCGGCAACAGCGGCGTCTTCTTCTTCGAACGCTACGAGGTGCAGATCCTCGACTCGTTCGAGAACGTCACCTACGCCGATGGCCAAGCTGGATCGCTGTATGGCCAGAACCCGCCGCTCGTCAACGCGTGCCGCAAGCCTGGCGAATGGCAGACCTATGACATCGTGTTCCGCGCGCCGCGTTTTGGTCCCGAAGGCGGCCTGCAGCAGCCTGCGCGCTTGACGCTGTTCCACAACGGCGTGCTCGCGCACCTCGACCGCCCGATGTGGGGAGCCACTGCGCACCGTTCGCTGCCGGCCTACAAGGCGCACGCGCCAAAGGGTCCGATCAAGCTGCAGGACCACGGCAATCCGGTGCGCTTCCGCAATGTCTGGATTCGCGAACTCGATCTGTCGGGAACGCCGGCCGTTCCATCGGCAACGCCGGTCGCAGTCGAGGCCAAGAAGACGATGGATCAGACGATCGCCGAACTGATGGCGAAGCCTGAAGTCGCGGACGACTCGATCACCGTGCAGCACGTGCTGATCTCGTTCCAAGGCGCGCCGCGCATGACGAACGTCACTCGCAGCAAGGACGAGGCGAAGGAACTCACCGAGCGAGTCTGGGCCAAGGCACTGACCGCGTCGGACTTCAAGGGACTGATGGCCGCCTACAGCAACGATACGGGGCCAGGCGAATACCCGATGACGAAGGCCACGCGCTCGCAGATGGTGAAGGCGTTTGGCGACGTTGGCTTCCGCCTCAAAGTCGGCGAGATGGGCGTTGCACCGTGGGATGCGTCGGCAAGCCCATTTGGCTGGCACATCATCAAGCGCGTGAAGTGATCGAAGACGCGCGACCGCGGAAGCCGGTCGCGCGACGCAGAGATCACGGCATCGTCAGTTCGCCCGACGACAGCCAACGATCGACCGCGAGCAACTCGGCATGGTCGGGCACATGCACGTGGCGCGGGACGCGGCGAATGCGTGCATCGTCGCGCGCAAAGGGCGGCGCTGGATCCATGGACCAGAGCGCGCTCGCGGCTCGCGGCGTCATCGCCAAGAACACACGCTCGGGCTCTGGCAACTCTTCGTGCCACGCGACAAGACGATCCGTGACGTCGCGCAGCAGAAGTTCCCAGTTCTGTAGCCGCAGTCTCGATCCGTATCGCGACTTGCCCTTGGTCCGCAGATGCGTGACCTGCGCCGTCCCGTTGCCGCGCACCACGTATCGCTTCTCGGCCTTGTGGCGAACGAGCGATGCGCCATCCCAGTAGCCCATCGCCATCGCGCCGTATTGCAGCAGCACGACAACGCGGCGCAGCGGCAGCAGCGACGCACGCCCTCGAAAGGCTGCAATCGCCTCACCCGGGAACGGGGCGTCGACCGTCGCTGGCAAACAGAGGCGCGCCGTTCCGCCCGCCGTTTGCGCGGTAAATCCGAGGCCGCGCTCGTCCGCGATCGCGGCCGGGAACGCCGCCTCGAAGTCGGCGAGCTGCTCGTCGGTGTCCGCGAACGCAAAGCGCATGCGAGCACGATTGCGGCTGCGCGTTGGCCGCGCAATCCCACGGGCACGCCCCGCGTGACAAGGCGCACGGACTCTCGTCCGTCTGAACTTCGCACTGCGGCGGCATTGCGGAGCAAGGCAGCGCGGTAGCATTCGCCCCATGAGCCAGCGCCCCGGCACCGGTGAGGTTCCGCTCCGCGTCTGCACGATCGGGTCTGGTCCGTCGGCGTTCTACGCCGCGGAAAGCCTGCTCAAGACGCCTGGACTCGAAGTGCGCGTCGACATGTTCGAACGCCTCCCGACTCCGTTCGGCCTCGTGCGCGGCGGAGTCGCTCCCGACCATCAGAAGATCAAGTCGGTGAGCAAGGTCTACGACAAGATCGCCGAGGACCCGCGATTCCGATTCTTCGGCAACGTGCGCATCGGCCGCGATCTCGCGATCGCCGACCTCGAACGCAACTACCACGCGATCGTCTGGGCCATCGGCTGCGAGAGTGACAACCGACTCGGCATCCCTGGCGAGGACTTGGCAGGCGTGCACTCCGCCACGGAGTTCGTCGGCTGGTACAACGGCCACCCGGACCATCGCGATCGCTCGTTCGATCTTGCCCGCGCGCAACGCGTGGTCGTCGTGGGCAATGGCAACGTGGCGATGGATGTGTCGCGAATCCTGCTGCAGCCAGCAGAACGACTCGCCACGACGGACATCGCCGACCATGCCCTGTCGATCCTGCGGCAGAGCACGGTGCGCGAAGTCGTTCTGCTCGGTCGCCGCGGCCCAGCGCAAGCTGCGTTCTCGCCAAAGGAGATCGAGGAGATCGCAGAGTTGCCCGATGTCGACGTCGCAGTGAGCGCGGACGACATGCAACTCGATCCGCATTCGGCGGCATGGCTCGAGACGCAATCGCGCAGCGTGCAGCGCACCGTCAAGTTCTTGCAGGAATGCGCCGCGCGCGGCCCACAGGATCGCCCAAAGCGACTGTGCTGCCGATTCCTCACCGCGCCAATCGCGTTCGAGGGCAACTCGGGTCGACTTCAGCGCGTGCGCGTTCAGCATGCCGAACTCGCGCCGGATGCCGATGGCACTCCGCGCGCCAAGCCAATCGATCGCTTCACGACGATCGAAGCGGATCTCGTGCTCAAGGCAGTCGGCTATCGCGGCATCGAGTTGCCTGGGCTCGCGTTCGATTCCAAGCGCGGCATCGTCGCCAATCGCGATGGACGAGCGCTGCAGACAGCCGGCGGCAGCGACGTTCGCACCGGCCACTACGTCGTGGGCTGGGCCAAGCGCGGCCCCACCGGCCTCGTCGGCACCAACAGCCCGGACAGCAAGGCAACGATCGAGTTGCTGCTCGAAGACCTCCGCGACGGCAAGACGATGCAGCCAGCGCCGCAGTGCGGCACAGAGGCAACGCTGCGCAACAAAGGCATCGACTTCGTCAGCTGGAGCGATTGGCTGCAACTCGACGCGCACGAACGCAGCGAGGGCGAGGCGCGCGGCAAGGCGCGACACAAAGAGCCGAGCACAGAAGCGCTGATGCGAGCCGTGCGCGCCTTGCGCGGCTGACACGCTGCGCGGCTGACACGCTGCGCTGCGGTCCTCAGCGTTTTGTCCGCTTCACCAAAACGGGGACACGCCATGTGCCCCATGCGAGATTCGGCATGAGCGCGAAGCGCAGAGGTCAGACGAGGTCGCTGTCGCCCGACGTGTGAAACCACTGCTCTCGGTAGAACAGCGTGCCACGGTTGTCGAACGGGATCACGACCAGGAAGTAGGTCGTGCCGTAGACCATGAAGCCCATCGCTTGGAACTTCAAAAAGCGCGGGTTCATCTGCGGGAACAACGTCGCGAGCACGGGGCAACCGCGCTCGTTCGTGATGCGCTCACATTCTGCGACGAGCGAAGTCATCGCCGCGTCGTCATCGACGGGGCAAAGCCAATCGACGAGTTGGCCCGCGCCGGGGAACAGGAAGTCGCTCTTGGTCCACACCGCGACGCCGCGCAGCGCGCCGCTTGCGCGTTCGCGGCACTCCACGATCTCGTAGCTCGTGTGCGCTGCGTCCGCATAGCGCCAGTTGAGGTAACGCGCATCGCGAACGATCGCGAGCTGACTCTCGTCCTTCAGCCGATCCCACAACCCATCTGCATCCTGCGACACACGGCGCACTCGACGCGTCTCGAGCTCTGCTGACGTCGCGCGCGGCGGGATGCCGCCGGGTGGCACTGCACGGAACAAGAAGTCCCAGTCGCGGATGTTCTCGTAGCGGAGGTACTTCTGCCCAATGCGCCAGTTGGGGATCGGCCAACCGTAGTGGAACCGCGCTTGCCCGGGCTGCGTGCCCCCGAACAGCTCGTACATCTTCCACCCGATGTGCACGAACAGCCCCGGCCTCGCGCCGTGGCGACGGTGCTCGGGCAGGACCCACATGTCGAGCCCCTGCGCAGCGACGAGGTCCTCGCCTTCCATGCGCACGCGCACCGGCATGCTGGTGTAGGCACCGACGATGCCGTGCTCCTCATGCTCGGCGACGGCGATGTGCACGGCGCCGACAGGGTTGTCGCGGAACTGCCAGTTCCAATGCGCGAGCGAACGCGGCTTCGGGAACACGGCGTTGTAGCCCGTGAGCAAGCCGTGCTCGTCGCCGGGTCGATATGCGCGAATCGTGATCGGGTCAGCCATGGGCGATCTGCGGAGGTTCCTTATCGGCGCGGCGGCTCTGCGACCTTCTGCCTGTCATGGCGCGGCGTTGCGCGTGTACCACGCCCTGCCGTGCAGCATGGGAACTGGCTCAGCGCCACCGACCTTGGACGCGCGCACGAGCGAAGCGTCGATCGCATAGACGCGGCAGATCGCAGGATCCTTCACCGTGAGATGCACCACCGTGCCATCGCCATTCGCAACCGCGAACGTCGCATCGTGCGGCTTCACGTCGCGCGGCGGGCAGCCGTAGGACTCATGGTGGTCATAGGTCCAGCTCTTCACACGGATCGCGTCGGAGGCCAGCGATGCGGCATCGACCGGCATCGAGAATCGAAGATCGAATCCCTCGCGCGTGGCCGTGACCTCGATGAGATCGAAGGGCGTCTCGCCGTTCCACACGAGCCGCTGCAGTCCGTGCTGGCTCTGGCCGAGCGAACCCCAGCCTCGATTGGTGAGGCCACACCAGAGCGATCCATCCTTGGCCCACGCGACGCGCACGATGCCGCACGCAAAGCCGCGACGGAACGGATAGCACGCGCCCTGCCAGCGGCCTTGCACTTGCTCGAGCGATATGCGGAACACTTCGGAGCTGTATTGGTCGCCGCAGAACACCTGTCCGCGATATGGACCAAAGCGGCCTTGGTCGTCCCATACGAAGCCAGCCGGCGAACGGCCGCATTCGTCGTATGGGATCCAAACCGCAGGCAAGCGGAAGTTCGGGATCGTGCGCGCGGCTTCCTCCATGCGCATCCCGCTCTTCACCTCGCCAGGATGCGGCGCCTTGCTGCGCGGATCCGCGCACGACGCGATGCCCCACGGATGTCCGTGAAAGTCACCGCGTTGCAGCGGCGCGAACTTGCTCGTCGCACACCACTCGCCTTGGTTGTCGGTGTAGAAGACCTCGCCCCATGGCGCAGCCGCGACGCCAGCCGGCGATCGCAGGCCTGCGCATTCCGCGACCCAAGAGCCGTCCTTCTGCACTGCGACCGCAAAACCGCGGAACGGCGCGCGGCCGAAGGGCTCGTCGCCAAACGGCTTGTTGAGCGTGAGCCACATCGAGCCGTCCTTCGCGAGCGCCGGACCGAAGCAATACTCGTGGTAGTTGCCCGACAGGGTCCAACCGCTCGCAACGGTCTCCAACTCGTCCATCCGCCCGTCGCCATCCGCGTCGCGCATTCGCGATAGCTCGCCGCGTTGCGCGCAATAGAGCCAACCGTCGTGATCGAGAAGCCCAAGAGGCTCCTGCAACCCCTCTGCCCACAGCGAGAACTTGGGCTTTTGCGCATACGGCTCCTCGATGCGCCACACCTCGCCGCGACGCGTCGACACGAACAACTCGCGTTCCCGTTCAGCGATGCCGCCCAG
>CAIYFF010000141.1 GCA_903925435.1 uncultured Planctomycetota bacterium
CTTGTCGGCGAACTCAGCCGCTGCCGCGCGCGCGAGCCGGTCTTCGACCACCGCGTCGTCGTCGAGCGGCGACGGCGCCTCGTGCAGCCACGCCGTCTCTTGCCCGGGCTCGACGCGGCCGTTGCGCACCACGGCCGCGCGGCCATCGCTCGCGTCGTCGAACGCAGGCCGCGACGAAGGAGCGAGCCTCAGGATCTGCTCCGCGATCTGTTCGCTGCGCGCGAGCTCCGTCTGCCGCGCCGCGCGCTCGAGGCTCGCCGTCCAGAACGACTGTGCCACGACCGCGCCGAACGCCGCCATGCCGATCGCGGACAGCCAGCGTTGCCTCTTGCGGGTTCGGGGCGCGGGGTCGTTCACGAAGAGAGGAGTTCGGGTGTGAAGCGCTTCGGTCAGCGTTGGACGGTCTGCGCGGAGTTCCTTCCGGCCCAGTCTGCCATGTCGCTGATGAGGGAGCGTTCTACGCCGTCCCGGCCGCCACCTGTCAAGAAAGGGTCAAGCGTGTCGCGCGTGTGTCCTTCTCGCCCCGGGATGCCTTGCCACCGGCCGTTGTTGCCCCGGGGCTTCAGTCGAGTGGCCGTCGCGTCGATGAGCGGTGCATGGATGCGCCAAACACCATGCAGCATGCAGCCAATGCGGAACCGGTCCCGAACCGACGCTTCCGCAAGCGCCGGATCGCGTTGGCTTGTTCGGCAGCAGTGCTCGCCACGTTCGGCTTGCTCGCTCTGCCCAGCTACCTGAGCTCGGTCCTCAACCGGAACGAGAGCTATGCGATCGCGTCGTTGAAGAACATCTCCTCGGCGCAGGCGCAGATGCAGGCGTCCGGAGTCGCGGATGGCAATCGCAACGACCAGGGCCGATATGGCTTCTTCTCGGAGATGGCCGGCAGCTTGCCGATCTTCGGCAGTCCAGCAACGCGCGTGGATCCGGCTTTGTTGTCTTCGCGCTTCGGCGATGTGCGAAAAGGTCGTGTGGTGACCGGCGGCTATATCTTCGAGATCGTGCTGCCGAGCACGGATGGCGGCTGGATCCGCGAGCACGAGATCGGCAGCGGCCGGGCCATTGACGAGGTGAAGGCCGAGGTTCTCTGGATCTGCTATGCGTGGCCCGCGGACTACGGTTGGTCCGGCAAGTGCGCGTTCTCGATGAACCAAAGCGGAGACGTGCTGTCCATGAGCAACAAAGATGGCCGCTATGACGGAGATCGTGGGCCCGTTCCTGGCGCCGCAGGATTCGTCGAGCCCGTCCAAGGCGCACACGTCGCAGTCAACGTCGAGGACTGTCTGGGGGACGTTTGGACAGTCGTTTGATGACCGCTGTTGCAGCCGCGTGCCGGCTGCGAACGAAGGGGTTGCGCTGTGGCGGGCTCGCGCTCGCGCTGGCTCTCACGTCTTGCTCGCGGTCTCCGGATCGCGAGCACGTCGAGTCGTTGTTCGGCGTCGATGCGCGCATGGCGACGAAGGCTGCTGACAGCGCATTGCGGGATCGCGGACGGGAACTGTTCGCGCAGCGTCTCGGGGAACGGGCGTGCGCGGACTGCCACGACCCGGCGCGCGACTTCCAGGATGGACAGGTCCACGGCCGCAACACGCCGAGCTTGCTCGATGCTGCGCGCCAGACGTCGTTTGGATGGGACGGTGCGGAGACGGACCTTGCTGCAATGGTGGAGCGCGAGCTGCTCGAGCGCTGTCGATGGGGCGGCGAAGGTCCGGCTGCGCAACCAGTCGGTGAAGCCATGTCGCGCAAGCGTGTCGCCGAGGCGCTCGCCGCCTATGTCGCGTCGCTGCGCAGTCGTTCCGTGTGGGACCGATATGTCGAAGGGGACGACGTCGCTCTGAGTGCCCGCGCCAAGGACGGCCTCGCGGCCTTCCTCGAAGTCGGCTGCGCTGCGTGCCACGGTTCGCGCAATCTCGGCGGCCGCTCGTTCCATCGGCTGGGCGCAGCGGTCGCCTACCCGAGCGAGGATCGCGGACGCGCACTCGTCACCGGCAGCGAGGCGGACGTACACGTCTTTCGTGCGCCGATGCTGCGGCACGCGGCGCGCACTGCGCCCTACTTGCACGACGGATCCATGGCGAGCCTGCGCGAGACGGTTGTGCTGATGGCTCGCATCGAACTCGGGCGTGAACTCTCGCAGGACGATGCGGATGCGATCACGGCGTTCTTGCGCGAGATCGGCGAGGACGCGCTCGAGGTTCGCTGAGCGGGCCAGCGTTTGTCGCGTGCAAGATTGCTCGGCCCTTGCGTAGGCGGTGCCCGAAGCCCCTATCCGACGACTTCAGCGCGACGCGAGCACGACGCGGAAGCCGCAGAAGACGGTGCGTTCCCCGGGCGTCCTGCCCCAACGATAGGACGATCTGCAGAACACCGGGGAGTCGTTGGTGCCGCCGCCGCGGACGACGCGCAGGAACCCGTTGGTCACGACTGGGTCCACGGTGCCAGCGGTGGCGTAGTTGGCGGTCGCATCCCACGAGTCGAGGCACCATTCGGACACGTTGCCGTGCATGTCATGGAGGCCGAATGGATTGGGCGCATAGGAAGCGACGGGGACGAGGGGGCCGGTCAGAGTCATTCCGCAGGCAACCACGCGCGCGTCTGCGCAAGTGAGGTAGGTCAACGGGCCCACTGCGAACTCCGTCGTGGTCCCGCCGCGGCACGCATACTCCCATTCCGCTTCGGTGGGCAATCGATACTTCATGCCTTGGGGCAGTCGTCCGGCAGCCTCTTCCATC
>CAIYFF010000142.1 GCA_903925435.1 uncultured Planctomycetota bacterium
CCCACGGCTGCGAGACAGAAAACGAGACTGGTTCCACCCGTGCTGACGAACGGCAAGTCGATGCCCTTCGCCGGAGCCCACCCGCTGACCACGAGTAGGTTCACCGCCGCTTGCATGCACAGCATCAGAACGAAGCCGAACACGACGTAGCGGAGGAACGGGTCGCGGATCCTACACGTGAGGCGGTATCCCATCACGCCCAAGACCGAATAGAGCACGAGAACCAGAGCCGACCCGACGAAGCCAAGCTCCTCGGCGACAACGGCGAACACAAAGTCGTTCTCCGCTTCCGGCACGAATCCCATCTTCATCCAGCCCTCGCCGAGCCCCTTGCCGAACGATCCGCCCGAAGCGATCGCCACCAGCGACTGGCGAACTTGGTAAGGCGCAACGTCGAGGAAGCCCGCGACGCGACCCTGCACGTAGTCATGGCGCAGCGCGACCCAGGCCAACCCTGCGATGCCTGCGATGCCAAAGGGCAAGAAGTGGCGAATCCGCACGCCGGCGGCGAGCGCCATCACGCCAACCAGGGCGCAGCAGATGAGCGCGCTGCCGTGGTCGGGCTGCATGAACAAAGCTGCAACGAGCAGCGACAGCGCCGCCATCGGCGGGACAAAGCCCCTCCAGAACGTGCGCAACTCCGTCTGCGGACGCGCCAACAAGTGCGCCGTCAGCAGGATCAAGCAGAAGCGCGCGGCCTCGACCGGCTGGAATTGGAATCGGCCGACCTGAATCCAGCGGTAGGCGCCATTCCAGGGATCCGAGACGAAGCGCGCCGCGACGCAGAGCGCCGTGAACGCCAAGAACGCAGGCAGCGCCGCGCGACGCACGAGCTGCATCGGGCACAGCGCCATCACGAGGAAGCCCACCATCGCGGCGAACAGCTCGATGCCCTGCCGCTTCATCGCGAGCATCGGGCCGATGCGCTCGTTGCTGCCGTTGATCGACACCGCCATCACGAGGCCGAGGCAGCAGAGCCCGACCACGCTCAGCATGATCCAGTCGAGTTCTTTGACGTGCGGGCGCGTGGGCCCGGGGACAGTCGTCATCAACGCACCTTGAACAGAGCCAGACTGGTCATTGCGAGCAGTGCGGAGACGACCCACGCGCGCACGACGACGCGGGTCTCCGGCATGCCGCCGAATTGGAAGTGGTGATGCAGCGGCGCGCAGCGGAACACGCGCTTGCCGCGCAGCTTGAACGACGCAACCTGGATCATCACCGACATCGCCTCGGCGACGAACACGCCGCCGACGACGAGGAGAACGAGTTCGGTCCGCGTGACGACCGCCGCATAGCCGAGCGCGCCGCCGAGCCCGAGGCTGCCGACGTCGCCCATGAACACGAGCGCGGGCGCCGTGTTGAACCACAGGAAGCCGAGCGCGCCACCGAGCAGCGCGCCCATCATCACGGTCGCTTCGCCAGCGCCGGGCACGTGCTCGACGAGCAGATACTGCGACAACTCAGCGTGGCCGACGAAGTAGGTGATGCCCGCATACGCGAGCGCCGACGTCGCGATGCAGCCCGTCGCGAGCCCATCGAGCCCGTCCGTCAGGTTCACGGCATTGGCCGAGCCAGTCAGCACGACCAGCGAGAGCGCCAGGAATGGAATGCCGTAGAACGCCGCGAGGTCGAGCGAGAAGTCCTTGAAGAACGGCACGTAGAGCTTGGGGCCGCCCACCTGCGACTCGAGGCCGGCGGGGATCAACAGCCAGATCGCGACGAGCGCCGCAATGACTGTCAGCGCACCCTGCTTCTGTCCCTTGCTGATGCCGCGCTTCTTCGGGTTGTGCAGCTTGACCCAGTCATCCCAGAACCCAACCGCCGCGAAGCCCGCCGTCAGCACGATGCCGGGCAACGAAAACTGGTTGGGCCCGTCGAACCGCATCCACAGCCCACACGACAGCACGATGCCGCCGATGACGAACACGCCGCCCATCGTCGGCGTGCCCTTCTTGTGCGCGTGGAGTTCTTCGAGCTTCTGGCTGCCGGTGCCGTCGACGCGCTCGCCGATGCCCTGCCGCTGGAGCCAGCGGATGATGCGCGGCCCGAACAGCACCGCGAACAAGAACGCGGTGACCGCAGCCCCTGCTGTGCGCGTCGAGATGTAGCCCAACAGACGGGCGAGGTCGGGCGAGAGCAGGGTTGCGAGCCAGTGCAGCATCTTCGGGTCAGTCCGCGGTTTGCTGGCCGGGGGAAGCGCCGCCATCCGCGGCGGAGAGCGAAGCCATCAGCGCATCGACAAGGCGATCGAGCCCAACGCGGCGCGAAGCCTTGCACAGGAGTCGGTCGCCATCGCGCAACATCGGCATGAGCAACGCTTGCGCGCTCTCGACCGAATCGACGAAGTGCACGCACGCGCGCGGCATGCCCGCCGCGATCGCGCCATCGGCGATCGGCTTGCTGCCCGCGCCCACGGCGACGAGCACGTCGATGCCCGCACGCCACACGGCGGTGCCG
>CAIYFF010000143.1 GCA_903925435.1 uncultured Planctomycetota bacterium
CGCGAGCAGCACGAGGCTCGTCGCGACGATCGGCCCCGACACCTGCTTCATTGCCTTCTCCGCCGCCTCCTTCATGTCGGTGACGCCGAGCTCCAGCTGATGGTGCACGTTCTCGACGACGATGATCGCGTCGTCGACGACGAGACCGATCGCGAGCACGAGGCCAAGCAACGTGAGCGAGTTGATCGAGAAGCCGAACGCCGCCATGAACGCGAACGTGCCGACGATCGACACCGGGATCGCGACCATCGGGATCAGCGTCGCGCGCCAGTCCTGCAAGAACACGAAGATGACGATGAGCACGAGCAGCGCCGCTTCGATCAGCGTCTTGATCAGCTCGTGCAGCGACGCGTCGACGAACGTCGTGGAGTCGTATGCGACTTCGCGCTCGATGCCCGGCGGCATCATCGGCGCAAGCCGCTCGATCTCCGCGCGCACTGCCTGCGCAACCGCGAACGCGTTGGCGTCGGGCAACTGGTAGACGCCGATCAGCGCCGCGCCCTTGCCGTTGTAGTGCGACGTGCCGGTGTAGAGATACGACCCCATCTCGGCGCGCCCGACGTCGCGCACGCGCACGACGGCGCCGGAATCACCGGTGCGCACCACGATGTCGTTGAACTCCTGTTCGCTGACGAGGCGACCCTTCGTGGTCAGGCTGACGAGGAACGCAGGCTTGTCCGCGCTCGGCTCGGCGCCGATGGAGCCGATCGCCGACTGCTTGTTCTGCTGCTGGATCGCGCGCGCCACGTCCGCGGATGTGAGCCCCATCGCCGCAAGTCGCGCGGGATCGAGCCAAATGCGCATCGAGTATTGCTCGAGGCCGAAGATCGTCACGCTGCCGACGCCATCGAGGCGCTTCAGCGCCGGCACCACGGTGATGTCCGCGAGGTTGGTGAGGTAGCGCGAGTCGTAGGCGCCTTCGGGCGAACGCAGCGCCGCCACGAGCGTCAAGTTGGACGACTGCTTCGTGACCGTGATGCCGAGTTGCTGCACTTCCTGCGGCAACTGCGAGAACGCTTGCTGCGCGCGGTTCTGCACGTCGACCGCGGCGATGTTGAGGTCGTAGCCGACCTCGAACGTGCACGTGATCACCGACTGCCCGTTGCTCGTCGAGTTCGACGACATGTAGAGCATGCCCTGCACGCCGTTGATCTGCTGTTCGAGCGGACTCGTGACCGTCTGCGCCACGGTCTCGGCGTCGGCGCCGTTGTAGACCGCGGTGACCTGCACGGTCGGCGGCACGATGGTCGGAAACTGCGCGATCGGCAGCGTGAACATCGTCGCGCCGCCAGCGAGCAGCATGATGAGCGCGATGACCGTCGCGAAGATCGGTCGGTAGATGAAGAAGCGCGACATCGTGGTTCCTTACTTCGCCGCCTGCTCTTCCTTGACCTTGGACCCGGCGCGCAGCTTTTGCGTACCGGCGACCACCACGCGATCGCCAGCGGCGATGCCCTCGACGATGCCGACGCGCTCTTCTTCGCGGATCGAAGCCACGACGCGCAGGTTCTCGACAGTCTGGTCCTGCTTGACGCGCCACACGTAGAAGTCCGTCTCGCGCGCGACGAGCGCTCGCGTCGGAACCATCACGACGCCGGGGATCTCGCCGAGGTCGAGCTTGACGTTGCAGAACGTGCCTGGCTTGAACGCGCCGCTTGCGTTGTCGAACGTCACGCGCAGCGTGATCGTCGAGGTCTGCGCGTTGACGACGTTGGACGCGAACGTCACGACGCCCGTCGCCTGCAGCGTTTCGACGCCGCCGTAGACAATCGTCGCCTTGACCTCGCCGCTCTCCATGCGCTCCTTCACGAGCGGCCACTCGGTGGCGCTCGGGCTGAACTCGACCCACATCGGGTTCATCTGCACGAGCTGATTGAGTTGCACCGTGTAGCCGGGGCCGACCATCTGGCCCTCGGTTGCCGCGGCCTTGCCGATCACTCCGTCGCAAGGCGCGGTGATGCGGCAGTAGGAGAGGTTGAGCTCCGCGATCTCGACCTGCGCGCGCGCGGCGACCACGGCAGCCTTGGCCGCAGTGAGCTGCGCGTCGGACTGCGAGACCTTGGTCTTCATCTGGTCGAACGACTGCTTCGACACGCCGCCGCTGCTCGCAAGTGGCGCATTGCGCTCGACGTCACGCTGCGACTGATCCAACGCAGCCTGTGCCGACGGCACCTGCGCTTCGGTTTGCGCGAGCGTTGCGCGCGCGGCGGCGAGTTGCGCGACAAACGGCCGCTCGTCGATCGTGAACAACAGCTCGCCGGCCTTGACGGTCGCGCCGTCCTTCGCGTTCTGCTTCTCCAAGAAGCCTGCGACGCGCGCGCTGATCGCCACCGAGTGCACGCTCTGCGCGATACCCGGATAACTGCGGATGCGCCGCACGGACTCGGCGACCGCGACCGCAGTGCGCACCGTGACCTCTGCGGGTGGCAGCGGCGCGCTCGGCGCCTTGGCGCACGACGCGAGGACCAATGCCAATGCCAGACCGAATCCCGTTCCTTGCAACTTCGCGTTCATCGTGCGTTCTCGCTTTGCGTGCTCTCTGCCGACATTGCGGCCTGGACCGCTTGTTCTTCTGCGTCCCAACCGGCTCCGAGAGCCCGTTGGAGCGCGATGTATCCCTGGACCACTCCGGCGCGCGCTTCGACGGCCGTGCTCTCGGCGCTCAACTTGCCGCGCTGCACGTCGAGCAACGTCGAATAGTCGATGACGCCCGCGTCGTATTGCTGCTGCGCCAGCACGAGCGCGGCTTCGGCGCTTGCCAACGCAGAATCCGAACGCCGCCGCGTCTCGCGCGCATGCACGAAGTCGCTCGCACACGCGCTGACATCGCCAACCGCGCCAATCACCGCGCCGCGATACTGCGCGAGCGCAGCTTCTGCCTCGGCGCGCTTTTGATTGACGGTCGCGTCGATGCGGCCGCCGGTGAATAGCGGCAAGTACAGCGCTGGACCGATCGAGTAAGCCTTGTTGGACAACTCGGACAGGCCGTCGGTTCCGGTCGCCGCGATGTAGAAGTTGCCCGAGATCGTGAGCGTGGGATAGCGATACGCCTCCGCCGCGCCGATTGCCGCCGTCGCCGCCACGAGGCGCTGCTGCGCGGAGCGAACGTCTGGACGGCGCTGCAGCAGTTCTTCGGGCAACCCAATGCCCGCGACCTCGGGCGACTTGGGCATTGCCTTCTTCTCTGCGAGCATGGGCGCGAACTCGGATGGATTGCCGCCGCACAGCACCGCAATCGTCGCGATAGTCGATGCGATCCCTGCGTCGAACTGCGGCACTTGGGCGTCCGCGCCGTCATACTCGGCCTTCGCGCGCGACAGGTCGAGCGCATTGGTCGTCCCGGCTTCATAGCGTGCGCGCGTCAGTTCGAGCGTCGTCGCAAGAGCCTCACAATTGGCAATCAACGAAGCGCGCTGCTCCTGCAGCATTCGCAATTGCACATAGGACGCCGCCACCTGCGTGCGCACCGAGACGAGCGCGTCGCGCAATTGGTCGACCCGCGCTTCGGCCGAAGCAACAGCGGCCTCGACCTGGCGACGAACCCCGCCCCAAAGATCGATTTCCCATGAAGACATGCCCACGCCGTAGGCATAGCTGTCATACGGCTCCAAGACGACGCCTTGCGACGCGAGCAACGAGATATTGGTCAGCGTGCGCGTGTATTGGGCGCCCGCGCCAATGGTCGGCCACAATTGCGCTTCACTGACGCCGACCGCGGCATAGGCAGCACGCACATTGGCAGCGGCGGTCGCGAGGGACTGGTTGGCGGCGTCGGCGCGCTCGATGAGCGAGTCCAGCATCGGGTCGCCCAGCGACTTCCACCACCGCGGCAACGGCTGCTGCTCCGCAGTAACGCCGTCGCCGAGCGGCCCCCTGGACACGGAGTCGTTGGCCGGCGCGGGCGTATCGGGCGGCGCATCCGGGCCGACCCGGCAGGACGCGAGGCTGAGCAGAACGGCGAACGAGACCAGACCCGCGCGTGCGGATCGGCCATTCGCCTTGTGGTGGAGTCGGTTCGAACGCCCGGAACAGAGCATCCGTTCATCCTAGACCCGCGCCTTCGAACTTCGACCCTGCGAAATCGTGCGCATCCTCACGCTTGTCGCGGCGCGTTGATGCCAGCACCATCCCTGCATGCGCAGTGCGTCCTCAGCTCTCACTTCCCTGCTCCTCCTCTCGCTCCCGTTCGCCGCATGTGCCGGCAGCCAGCGCGCGCGTGACGTCGACCTCGCTAGCAAAGAAGCGCCGCGCGTCCTCACGCAAGGTCTCGAGATGGTCCGCATGGATGACTCCGACCAATCGCTCTACATCTACCGCGCCAAGGAGCTGCCCAAGGTCCGCTACAAGAAGCTGCTGCTCGAGCCTGTGTTGATCGCCAAAGAAGGCGAACTCGACCAGCAAGAGCTCACGAACTACCAAGCGCTCGCGGACAACGGATACCAACTCGTGAAGCAGGCATTGGCGCAGGACTTCGAGATCGTCACGCAGCCGTCGAGCGACACGTTTCGCATGCAGATCGCGATCCTCGACGCCCAGCCCGCGGCAACCGTTCGCAGGCTCCTTGCGTCGGCGAGCCCAGTCGGCGTCGGCATGTCGCTCGCGCGCTACGTCGCAACGGGCAAGCCCACCGCCGTTGGCGAGATCACCGTCGAGATCTTGATGACCGACTCCATCACCGGCGCGGTCCTCGGCGCGGGCATTGACCGTCGCGTCGGCACCCAAAACGTCCGCGAAGCGATCGACGTCTGGCACACCGCCAACGATGCGCTCGCGAAGTGGGCAGAGCGCATGCGCGAACAACTGCGGCTCGTGCGGCAGCAGCGCAAGGCCTGAGCGAGGATGGACACCACGGCGCCGACGCTCGTCGCAATCTGTCTGCGGCCCGGCGCCCGCATTCCGCCGACTCGCGTCGAGCGCGCAACCGCCGTGGCGGACACCGGACTCGAAGGCGACCACGCGCACGGCGGCAAACGGCAAGTGACCTTGCTGTCGCTGGAGGGTTGGCGCGCAGCATGCGCTGAGTTTGGCCGCGATCTCGATCCTTCGACGCGCCGAGCCAACCTCATCGTGGAAGGCCTCGATCTCGCCAACGCAATCGGCTGTGTGATCACGATTGGCGACGTCGTGATCGACGTGCTCGGCGAGACGCGGCCGTGCGAGTTGATGGATGATGGCGGCAGGCTTGGCCTTCAGCAGGCGTTGCGTTCGCAGAAGCGGGGCGGCGTCTACGGCAAGATCCGGTCTGGCGGCGAGCTGCGCGTTGGCATGGAATGTCGAATGGCTCCGAAAGCGCCGAACTGAGGCGCGACGACTCCTCCATGTCCGACACCCCGATCCCGCTCGACCGCGACCAGCTGCGCATCGTGCGCCTTGCCGCGCAGGGCGTGTGCCCCACGGCTGGCGTTCCGCCGATGCAGCTCGTCGAGCGCACCGGTTGGTTGCGCACACTCGGCGGCGCCGATGCGTATCTCGCGCTGCACGCGCGCCAACGCATGCTGCCGCGAGCGCTCATCGACGACGTGGTGGCGCGCGGCGACTTGCGCGTCGTGCCGTCGGTGCGAGGCTGCATCTACCTCGTGCCCAAGTGCGACGCGGATCTCTGCTTGTCGATCGCCGAATCGCAGTCGCGCGCGCGCGCTGACCGCGAGCATGCGAAGGCCGGCATCAAGAAAGGCGAGATCGAGGATGTTGGCGAAGCTGCATGGGAAGCGCTGAAGAAGTCGGGGCCGATGACCGCCGATGCGCTGCGTCGCGCATTGCCCGAAGGCACAGTTCGCAGCCTTGGCGACGCGGGCAAGAAGGTCGGCATCAGCTCGCCGCTCCCGGCCGCGCTGCGGCTGCTGGAGCTTGCGCGGCGCATCGAACGACGCCCAGAGCAAGGAAGGCTCGACACCGAACGCTACGTGTGGATCGCCAACAAGAAGGCCGCAGCCTCCGCGATGCCCGACGACCCCGCCAAGCTGCATGCATTGCTGATGCAGCGCTTTGTGCACCACGCGGGAGCTGCGACGCTCGCGATGTTTTGCGCGTGGTCTGGGATTTCCCAGCGCTGCGCCAAGGCTGCGCTGCCGCATGCCAAGCCGCAGCGCGCGATCGACGACAACGGCGAAGAACTGCTCGTGCGCAATGACATCGAGCACTTGCTGCGCATGGGGCCTGCGCTCGCGTCGGCAGTCGCGTTCTTGCCGTTCGAAGACAACCTCGTGCACCTGTTTGGTGGCCCGTCGCACCTCGTCGATGACGAATACCTCGACCTGGAGACGCCGCGTTGGGGCACGAGCAAAGGCAAGCAGATGCCGCCCGTGGCGCTGCGCGACAATCCGCATCTCGCGCTGCGCCCGCTGCTCGTCGATGGTCGCATCGGCGGCTTCTGGGAGTACGACCCCGACGCCGAAGTCGCGCTGCCGCGATGCTTCCATGCGCCGTCGCGCGCGTCGCAGCTTCAACTCGAAGCACAGTCCGAGATGGTCAGTGCGCTCCTGCGCAGCGAGATCGGCCACGGGCGCTCATTCTCGCTCGACACCGATGACGAGTTGCGGAGTCGCATGAAGTTCCTCCACACCATCAGCGGCCAACGAGTGATCGACACGGTGATGCGCGAAGGCGATGCCAAGCCGCGCCGCATGCCCGGCCTCGGCGCAAAGCAGGCAAAGCCAAAGGCCGCGGCGCCGAAAAAGCGGTCGAAGCCGCGATAGTCGACGATCCCGCGCGAACCGACGACCCCGATGCTCACCGCCTACCTCCGCGCCTTGGGACAGATCTTCGATCCGCGCATCGTGCGCATGATCGGTTGGTCCGTCATGTTGTCCGTCGTGGTCTTCGTGTTGCTGTGGACCGGCGTCGCGTGGCTGCAGGCGGAAACTCAGGTCTCCAGCTGGAAAGCCGTCGAATGGCTCGCGGACGCGCTCAGCGGCGTCGCGACGATCGTGGCGACGTTCTTTCTCTTTCCCGTCGTTGTCAGCGCGATGATTGGACTGCTGCTGGAGCCAGTCGCGCGCGCCGTCGAAGACAAGCACTACCCGCAGGCTGGCGCGCCAAAGGGCCTGCCGATCCTCGCGGCTCTCACTGCAACGATGCGGTTCTTGGGCAAGGCGCTGCTGCTCAACGCGGCGCTGCTTGTCTTCTTGCTGTTCCCGGTCGCGTATCCGTTCGCGTGGCTCACGGCCAATGCCTACCTGCTGTCCCGCGAGTACTTCGAACTCGCCGCATTGCGCCATCTCGATGCCAAAGCTGCGCGCGCGCTGCGCAAGCAGAACGGCATTGCGCTGTTCTTCGGCGGCATCGTTGCGGCGGGGCTGTTTGCGTTGCCCGTCATCAACCTGATCGCGCCCGTGATCGTCACGATGGCGATGGTCCACTCGTTCCATCGCTGGCGCAGCTGAGGCCACGTTCGCCGCTCACGCAGGCGGATACACAACCACCGGCACGCGCGAGTTTCGCAGCACGCCTTCGGCGACGGAGCCGAGCAAGAGACGCCGCAATCCACGACGGCCATGGGTCGCCATCGCGATGTACGCGGCTCCCTCGCGCTGCGCGAACTCGACGATCGCGCGCGGCACGTCGGCGGCCTCGAGCACGACCGCGCGAACGGCAACAGCGCCCGAGAGGCGCGCAGCCTGCGCTTCTGCCAGCCTCTTCCATTCGCCGGCAATCTGCGCCCAGTCCACGACCGGCGCCGCCATTCCGCCAGCCGTAGGTTCGAAGGGCACTTCTTCGACCACCGCGAGCAGCACCACGGGCAACGACAACTTCTGCGCGAGCAGGATCGCAGGCGCGAACGCGCGCTCCGATTCGGGCGAGAGATCCGTGGTGAGGACGATGCAGGGCATCGCAGAACGTTGCCGACTGCGGGCGCAGCCGACAAGTCGCCACAGTCCGGTGCGCGACTTTGGCGCGCAGGTTTGGCACCTTGTGCGGCATGACGCGTTCGCTCTCCACGCTGCTGCTGCTCTCCTTGGCTCTCGCGCCGCTCGCCGCTCAAGACACGGTCACGGCGCGTGTGCAGCCATACCCCATTGACCTGCCGCCCGATTTCGAGGCCGCAATCGAGAACGGCACACGCACGAAGAACGGCAGGCCTGGCGCCAGCTACTGGACGAACTACGCCATCTACGACCTCGCGATCGAAGTCGACACGAAGGCCGCGCGTCTCACCGGCAGCGGCAAGCTCCGCTACGAGAACCGTTCGCCGGACATGCAGAAGCAGCTCGTGCTGCATCTCTACCAGAACCTGATGAAGCCCGACGCGCAGCGCACGCGCACGGTGGTGCCGACGAAGGGCTTCGAACTGATCTCCGTGAAGGCAGGCGGCGAGAAGATCCGTTCGCGCACAAGCGACACGCGGCTCTACGTGAACCTTTCCGAAGCGATCCCGAGCGGCGGCTTCACCGAGTTGCAGATCGAGTGGGCCTTCGACATCCCCGTGGCCGGCACCGCGCCGCGCATGGGCCACGAAGGCGAGGACGTCTTCTACCTCGGCTACTGGTATCCGCAGTTTGCGGTCTACGACGACGTCGAAGGCTGGGTCGCGGATCGCCACCGCGGCAACGGCGAGTTCTACATGGACTACGCCGACTACGAGATCGCAGTCACCGTTCCGCAGGGCTACCTCGTGCGCGCGACCGGCACGCTGCAGAACCCGGACGACGTGCTGACTGACGAGCAGAAGAAGGCGCTCGCGTCCGCGATGACGACGCGCGACGTCGTGCACGTCGTCGACGAAGAAGACCTGGAGAAGGGCACGCAGACGAAGACGCACGAGAGCGGCAAGCTCACGTGGAAGTTCTCGGCCAAGAACGTCCGCGAC
>CAIYFF010000144.1 GCA_903925435.1 uncultured Planctomycetota bacterium
CGAGCACGCGGTCGCCCAGGGGGGTGACGGTGGCAGACTTGGTCTTGGCCATCTCAGGAGTCCTCTTTCGTTTCGGGTTTGGGAGTGTTGGGTGGGAATCGCAGGACCGATGACGCGCGCTTTGCGGCCGCCGGTCGGGTGTCGTTCAGCGGCAGGGGCCCTGCGGTGGACGCGGGCGCGGCTGCGGCGCGGGGTTGGGCCAGCCGACCGGACCGCCGAAGTGGTGCTGGATCAGCAGGTGCATCGACTGGCGCAGACGTTCGAGGTCGAGCGGCTTGCGCAGGAAGGTGAAGATGCCCGCCTGCATCGCCATCGCCGTTTCGTCGCGGTTGGCGGCGCCCGACATCAGGATCGCGGGCAACGGGCGCACGGCGCAGATGCGGCGGAACACTTCGATGCCGGTCGTGCCGTTGGGCAGGTGGAAGTCGAGGATCGAGAAGTCGAACCGCTGCCGCATCGCGAGCTCGATGGCCTCAGCCGCGTTGGCGGCGAGCCCCACGTTCCAGCCGTGGTCGGACAGGAACTCGCCCAGGCAAACCCTGAGCGAGTCATCGTCCTCCACGAGGAGCACTCGGAAACTCTGCTGCTGCATACGACGGAATGAAGCCCTCGACGCGAGGGGCGGGCGCGAAAGCAATGGTCATGCCGCCGCAGGTCGTCGCCGTAAGTGCTTGCCGGCAAGGGCCCTGAGTGGATCGGGCGCCGGTGGCAACCCCGCGATGAATGCCATCGTGGCAGGGGTTGCGGCGAGCGGGCTGCCAACTTGGCGCGGCAGCGGCCAGCCCTGGGACCCCGACGGGGAGGTCCCGGGCGGCGAGGCGCGCGGCTCAGGCCGCGCGCAGAGGACGGTCACTCGTCGTCTTCTTCTTCCTCGTCTTCGTCCTCGTCGTCGTCGTCGTCATCCTCGTCGTCGTCCTCTTCTTCTTCTTCTTCCTCGTCATCGTCGTCTTCCTCGATGTCGAGGTCCTCGTCGTCTTCGAGGTCTTCGTCTTCCTCTTCGTCGTCATCCTCTTCGTCGTCGTCATCCCAGTCCTCGTCTTCCTCGTCGCCCTCGCCGTCCTCGTCTTCGAAGGAGGCCAAGATGCGATCCCAGTCGGCAACCTCGATCGTGTTGTTGCAGACGAGGCAAACGCTGTCGTTGTTTTGCAGGTCTTCGAGCTCTTCGAGCTCGCGGTAGACCTTGCCGCATTCCTTGCAGTGGACGGACTTACCCATGATGGACTGGCGGGGAGTAGAGGGGGGCTCGCCGAAAGGCGGAGGCGGGGTGGCATACCATGACCAAGGCCCAAGGCAATGCCCGGTCGCTAGAAAAAGCGGCGTAGTTCGAGGCCACCGCAGTGCTTGGTGCCGTACGCCCCGCCGCGTCGGCACGCAGACGGGCGCGGCCAACCCAAGCTCCGGCGCGCGGAATGCCGATGAAGGAGCCGTGTCCAAGTCGATCTACGTCGTCGGTGCCATCGGCCTTGTGGGCTGCCTCGTGCTCAGTCTGATGATGCAGCACCTCCTCAAGGTGCAAGGCGACCGCACGCGCCCTGCAGTGGCGTTGGAGCTCGAGGAAGAACTCTCCGACCACCTGCGCGGCCAGGTCGACTTCGCGACGCTCGACGTCGACGGCGAACGAACATGGTGCATTCGGTTGCCGACCAAGAAGGGCGTGCCGAGTGACTCGCTCGCTCGCGCTGCCTCAGACTTGCTGTGGCGTCGCGCGCCGTCGTGGCCCGAGGCACCCGAGCGGTTGCGGCTCGAAGTGACTGCCGAAGGCGATGCAGCGCCCTACCGCCTCGACTCGCACCCGCCAGGCGTCCGCACGCGTCGCGCAACGAAGCACGCCGCGCCGCCAGCTGCGCCGCCGTCCGCGCCGAAGTAGATCGCTGCGATCGCTGCGATCGTGTCGCGCGCGATGTCGCCGCGACTTCGATGCGCAGGCTTGCGTTCTGTCGCAAGCGGCGCGCCAATGCAGCGATGCCGCGCCTTCTCGCCGCCGCGCTTGCGATCACGCTCCATGCGCACCTCGTTGCGCAAGCCGGGCCGCCTGCGAGCGCCGTCCTCCGCGTCGCCAATGCCGCCTCGGTCGAGCAAGACCGCGTCGTGATCGCGTCGGCGCCGTTCGCTCGCGGGCAACTGCGCATGGCCGAAGGCGCGACTGCGTGCGCCATCGTCGCGGATGAAGTGGACCCGCTCGACTTCCAACAGCGGCGCGACGTGCGCATCGACGGCGCTGGCTTGCCGATGATGTTCTGGCCGGATGGTTCGGTGGCGCTGTTGTCCGTGCATTGGCGAGCTCGCATCGCCGCAAGCAGCGCGCGTGCGTTTGTGGTCCAACCCAAGGTCGGCGCCGATCGCGTTGCGATGCCGCTGGCTCCCTCTGCGCATCGGAGCGCGCTGCCGGATGCGCTCCCGATCTGGACCGAGTTGGTGGATCCCTTCGGTCGCGTGCTGCGCGCCGACCTCGTGCCGGATCCGGCGGCGGGCAAGGATGGCATCGTCTCGGACACGGGCCTCGTGCGCGTGCGCAAGTTCCGCTCGACGCACCGCATCCAGGATGGCGCCGCAAAGGGCAGCCCGCTGCTCGACCTCACTGCGTTCCTCGTCACGTTCGACGGCGATCGCCGCGCCGAGTTGACGCTCGTCCTCGACAACCGTGAACCTGCGCACGGCCCGCTCGGCCCTGTTCGCTTCTCCGCGTTTCGCGTCTGCTTTGCAGAGCCCTCGCTGCGATTCGTGCCCGCGTTCGCGCGCGAGAACGTGCTGCCGCCGCCGTATGCGCGCGACAGTTCCACTGCAGTGCAGGACCTGCTGCAGAAGGCGGAGCACTTCCTCGGCGACGGCACGGCGAAGGCGTTTCGGCTGCATCTGTTCCTCGATGACGCGTCGTTGACCGATGCCGATCGCCAGTCTGCGGCTTTTGGACCGGTGCGGTTTGAGGCGTTCGCGGCCGTCGATGGCGTGCGATCCACGAAGGCGTGGGGATCATTCGGCGGTCCAGCTCCGGTGCTCGGCAGCGATCGAGGCGACGATCGCAGGCAACTCGGCATCTGGCGCGACAACGCGCGCATCGGGCCATACGGCGGCTTTGGCGATCCAGAGGACGCTCGCCTTGGCGGCGCGCCGCGCCATGGCGATTCGCTGCTGCACAATGTGCTGCGTTGGCGCAGTGGCGCACTGCTTGCCGTCGCGGAGGGCATGGTTCTGCAACATGCGATGCGACCCACTGGCGGTCGCGCGACACGGTTGCCGAAGGACATGGCCGCGTATCGCGCAGGATTGCAGCTGCACACGATCGATGCTCCGCACGGCCATCCGCGCATCGACTACGAGCACGTGTCGGCGCAGCTGCTGTTCGACTACTGGTGGATCACCGGTGACGAGTTCGCTCGCGACGAACTGCGGCGCATCGGCGCATCGGCGCTCGCGATGCTGCGATCGCCCGCGTTCCGCACGGGCCGTGGCGAAGGGCGCTGTCTCGAAGCCGGCGCGCTTGCAGCGATGGCGACATGCGACGCCTCGCTGCTCGCGAGTCTCCTTGCGCATGCGGTGCAAACGCTCGGTCCGCAGATCCAACGCGGCAAGCCCGCGGCGCTGCCGCAGCCGCCGCATCCGTTGGTGCTCGACGGTGGCGGTGCGTTCGACTCGACCTCGCAGATGGCGGCGCTCCTGCGCGGACTTGCCGCGTTGCACCGCGCTTCTGGCGAGTCTGCGTTGCTCCCGCTGATCGGCGCAATCGCCGATGCCATGGCCGGTCCCGCGTGGCTCGAAGGCGAAGGCCCGAAAACGTTCGTCAACGCGGACGATGCCAGCCGATACAGCATGGCGCCGTCGCCGGAGGATCGCTCCGGCAACGACCGCACGCTGATCGGCGCATTCGTCATTGCGGCCGATCTCGTCGACGACGCAGGAAGAACCGACCTTTGGCGCCGCCGCGCCGCGTTCCTGCTCGAACGCGAGATCCCCGTGACGGCGACTTTCTCCGATCGGCTCATGGCTTCAGCCAATCCGTGGCTGCAGGCCGCGCTCGATCGGAGGAACTAGCGCTGACAGCGGAAGTCGTCGTCATCTTCGGGTTTGCCGTGGCGGACGGGCTCTTGCCCGTCGTCGGCGCGGCGCCGTACGAAGTGCTCGGTCGGCAGTTGCCGCGGCAACTGGTGCAGATGCTCAACGGCGGTGCGGATCGCGGCGTGCGGTTCTTGCCGTATCTGACGAGCACCAACGGCCAGCGCATGTTCTTGCGCGTTCGCGAACTGCTGCCGGTGTCGACGCTCGCGTCGTTGCACCAACGCGGCGAAGTGCAGCTGCTCGTCGATGGGCTCGTGACTGCGGACACGCTCAAGCTGCGTGCGCACAACGGCACGACGCAGCAACTGTTGCTCGACATCGACATCCCATTCCGCGCGGACAAGCCTGCGGAGGCGTTGTCGCGGATGTGGTTCGAGCTCACTGGCGTGCTTGGCTGGAGCGAGAAGATGGCGCCGTTGCCCGTGACCGGGCCTGCGCTGTCGTGGTGGCTCGTCGCAAAGGACGAACTGCTCACGCTCGAAGCGGGCATGCAACCGCAAGCCGACGCGGATGTCTTGCGCCCCGCGCGCGAGGCCATCGCGCTCGCCGATGTTGCGGTGGTGCACGACGTCGCGTTCGAGACCTCGATCGTGCTGCTGCGCGCAGGCAAGCGCCGCGAGCAAGTGGCCGACATGCTCGCTCTGCTCGGCCGCAGCACGCAGCGATTGCTGTCGATGCGCCGCGCTGCCGCGTTGTTGCAAGCGGCGGGCAACGAGCGCGCCGCGGCGGAGTTGTTGATGCTCGTGCTGCAGCGAGAGCGCTTGCCCGCAGACGTGGAGTCCTGCGCTGCGATGTGGTTTCGACTCGGCGAGCTGCAGTTGGCGCATGAAGCGCTGCAATCCGCGCACGAAGCGGGCGAACTCGCCCCGGCTGGGCTTGCGCAACTCGCAGCGGTCGCGGATCGGCTTGGCGATGCGGCGCTGCGCGATCGCATCACGGACCAATTGACGAAGGTTGCCGACTTGCCGGCGCCGGTGGCGCGGCTCGTGGGCTCGTACTTGGTCGAGGGCGATCGCGTCGCCGAGGCGCACGCATTGCTGAAGCGCGCTGCACACGCATACCCTGGCGACTCCGGCCTGTGGCTCGATCTCGGCCGCGCATGCTTGATGCTCGATCGCCCCGAGGAAGCGCGCGACGCGTTGCAATCGGCGGCGACCAACGCCGGCGCTGGCGAGAGCCGCCGCGACATCGAACGGTTGCTGCGCTTGTCGAAGGTGCCCGGCTTGTTCGCGGGCATGCGCAACGTCGACACGTTGCTCGCCAAGGGCGACGCGCGTTGGGCATTGCGGCAAGCGCGCGAAGTCGTGCGTCGCAGCGAGCACGCAGCCGAGGCTTGGCTCTTCCTCGGCGTCGTGCGGCAGAAGTTGCGTCAGGAGCGCCGTGCGGAGTCTGCGCTGCGACGCGCGCTCGCGCTCGATCAGGATCTCGCAGAAGCGCACAACCGCCTCGGCATCCTGCTCGTCGGTCGCGGCGATATCGAGAAGGGGCACGAGCACCTCGTTCGCGCCGTGCAACTCGCGCCGACGGACCCATCGGCGCAACTGCATCTCGCGCAGGCGTGCGTGCTGCTCGGCAGGCGCGCGGATGCGGAGGAGCACTTGCGCACTGCGCAGGATCTCGGTGCGCGACCTGAGATGCTCGACGCAGTGCGTCGTGCGTTCTTCGCGGCCTGAAGGCCTGTCGCGGAACGCATGCTGCCTGCGAGCATGGCAGCCGGGCCGATCTCAGTGTCGTGCGAACTCTGCGTGGATGCCGCGCGCTCGACGACGCAATCGTTCTCCGACGGGCTGAAGAGACGCGCAGCGAGTCACTGCTTCTTCGTCATCGCGATCTCGAGCACCTTCGTGTTCGGCTCGCCGATGTGCAGGTCGTGCACTTCGATCGTGATGTGGTCCGCGTCGACGAAGCGGAACACATACTTGACGACCTTGTCGTGTTCGCCGGTCAGGTACTCGTCCATCTGGCCGTAGGTCACGAGCGTCTTGCCGTCCTGCAAGAAGTCGCCTTCTGAGCGGATCATCGCGGTGTCCATGTTCTGCACCGTCGTGATGACGTAGCTCTTCTTCACGTTGTCGTGGCCGAGGACCCAGAAGCTCTCGTACGGCATCCGCATCATCGAGCCCTTGGTCTCCGCGACCATCCAGCGGCCCTGCATCTGCCAACGGAACGTTGCTTCGCCCTTCTCCGCCG
>CAIYFF010000145.1 GCA_903925435.1 uncultured Planctomycetota bacterium
CACGCTCACGTGGGCCGATCCGCCTGCGATCCCCAGCGCCGCGGTGCATCGCGTGAACGACCTCGATCTCGAAGTGCGCTACTTCCATGACGGTCGCACGTGGAACGGCAACAAGGGCCTCGACGTCGGCAACGCGAGCGCGCAAGGCGGCACGCCGGATCGGACCAACACGATGGAACAGGTCTGGTTGCCGAATCCGACGCCGGGCATCTACGCGATCACGGTGACGGCGGCGCAGATCGTCGTCGATGGCCGCGTCGAGACGCCGGAGATGGATGCGGACTTCGCGCTCGTCGCGCATCCGATGGGCGCGGGCTACCGCTCGACTTCGTCGATGTCGATGCAACTCACGTCGACCGTGCCTGGCGACCTTCGTCTGCGGCTCTCCAACGTGCCGACGACAGGGTGGGTCGAGGGCTTCACGTTCGCTTCGCTCGACACGCAGCGCCCGTTTGGTTTCGGCGCGTTCTTCGGCATCGAGTTCGACCACTTCACTGCGGCGAGCTTGTCCTCGCCGGCGTGGGCTGGTGATCCGTTCCACTTCGTGAACGGCGCAGCCTCGCTCTATCCGTACGCGACCTACGTCGTGCCCGCGCCAATCGCTCTGCAGCTACAAGGCGCCACGGTCGACGCGTTCGCCATGTTGTTCGATGCGACGGGCCGCATCGCCGCGATGTCGAACATCAGCCGTGCCGTGATCCGCTGACGAGTCGCGCTGCGATCAGGGCATCGGGAACTCGGCACACAGCGCGGCGACCGTCTTGCGATGCCGTTCGGGGTCCTCGCCGCGGACGAGGCCGAGGATCACATCGGCGAGTTGCGCGATCTGCGGCAAGCCCATTCCGCGCGTCGTCGCCGCTGCCGTGCCAAGGCGCAGGCCCGAAGTGACCATCGGCGGCAGTGGATCCTCCGGCACTGCGTTCTTGTTGACCGAAAGTCCCGCAGCGAGGGCGCGTGCTTCGGCCTCTGCGCCGGTCACTCCGGCCTTGCGCAGGTCGACCAGCACGATGTGGCTGTCGGTGCCGCCGGTCACGATGTCGAGGCCGTTGTCGCGGAGTCGATTGGCGAGCGCCGCGGCATTGTCGCGAACGCGCGTCTGGTAGGCCCGGAACGACGGCTGTAGCGCTTCGCCGAACGCGACCGCCTTGCCGGCGATCTGGTGCATCAGCGGTCCGCCCTGCGCGCCAGGGAACACTGCGGAGTGGATCAACTTCGCCGTCTCCTTCGAGCACAGGATCAACCCGCCGCGCGGTCCGCGCAGCGTCTTGTGCGTCGTCATCGTCACGACGTCCGCGATGCCGACCGGCGACGGCATGACGCCAGCCGCGATCAGGCCTGCGGGGTGCGCGATGTCGGCAAGCAGCTTCGCTCCGACTTCCTTGGCGATGCTTGCGAACGCGGCATAGTCGATCGCGCGCGGGTAGCTGCTGCCGCCGGCGATGAGCACGTGCGGTTGGTGCTCCTTCGCGAGCTTGCGCACTTCGTCGAGGTCGATGCGGCCGTCCGCGCCGCGCACGCCGTATTGGTGCACGGAGAACAGCATTCCGCTGTGGCTCTTCTGGTGGCCGTGCGTGAGGTGTCCGCCGGCCTTCAGCGCCATGCCGAGGATGCGGCCGTTGGGGCCCGCGAGCGCCACCATCGCAGCGAGGTTGGCAGTCGAACCGGAGTGCGGTTGGACATTCGCTTCCTCGGCGCCGAACAGCTTCGCCGCGCGCGTGCGGGCGAGGTCTTCGACTTGGTCCGCGACTTCGCAGCCACCGTAGTAACGCTTGCCCGGATAGCCCTCCGCATACTTGTCCGTGATGCGGCTGCTGCACGCTTCGCGCACTGCCTGCGAGCAGTGATTCTCGGATGCGATGAGCGTCAGAGTGGAGGACTGGCGCGCATCTTCGCGCTCCAGCAGATTTGCCACTTCGGGGTCCTGGTCGCGCAGGGAACGGGAGGGGTTCGCTTGGTTGCTGCTCACGCAAGCAGACTAGCGAGACCAATGTGTCGCCGCACCTCCCTGCGAAGCGCGTCGTCGTCGTCGTGCGCGTCAAAAACGCTTGGCGCACCCCCTGGGAATCCCGGCTGGTTGGTGTTCAATCCGCGCCGCCGATCCACTTGTTCGATGCGCAGTCGTATGTGCAGCGAAGCAAAGGACCGAGCATCGGCGAGCACACGCTGCCCTGAAACTAGGAGCCGCCTCCGTTGAGCATGTCGCAGAACGAACTTCGCGCCTGGACGATCCGTGACAGCGCTGAGCTGTACCAACTGTCGGCGTGGGGCAGCGGTTGGTTTGGCATCAATGACCGCGGCGAGTTGATGGTGCAACCGCATGGCCCGACGGGCCCGCGGTTCTCGCTGCCCGAGGTCGTCGAGGATCTGCGTAACCGCGACATCGAGTTGCCGATCCTGCTGCGCGTGTCGGACATTCTGGAGCTGCGCGTGCGCGCGCTCGCGAGCACGTTCCAGAAGGCGATCACCGAGTGCGGCTATCGCGGCCGCTACCGGCCAGTGTTCCCCATCAAGGTCAACCAGCAGCGCGACGTCGTCGAAGAGCTCGTCGAGTTCGGCCGCGAGCACTCGCTCGGCCTCGAAGCCGGCAGCAAGCCAGAGTTGCTCGTCGTGCTCGCGCACATGACCAACCCGGACGGGCTCGTCATCTGCAACGGCTACAAGGACACCAAGTACATCGAGACTGCTCTGCTCGCGCAGAAGGTCGGCATCCACTGCATCATCGTGGTGGACCGCTTCGAGGAACTGGAGCTGGTGCTCAAGGTCAGCAAGCGGCTCGACATGCGCCCGCACATCGGCGTGCGCGCAAAGCTCGCGAGTCGCGGCGCCGGCAAGTGGCAGGAGTCGGGCGGCGAGAAGTCGAAGTTCGGCCTCACTGCGGGCGAGATCGTGCAAGTCGCCGAGCGCCTGCGGCAGCTCGGAATGCTCGATTGCCTCGAGTTGCTGCACTTCCACATCGGCAGCCAGATCACCGCGATCCGCGCGATCAAGGACG
>CAIYFF010000146.1 GCA_903925435.1 uncultured Planctomycetota bacterium
CCGAGGCCACGCGAGTAGCCAGCGAGGAACGAACCGTTGGTTACCTGGACGGTCTGCCAGCGGATCGTGAAGCGGCCGCTCGGGCTCAGCGCGATCTGGAACGTCTCCGGCGCGAGGGCTTCCCACTCAGGGACCGCGTTCCACGTCACGACGAAGTCGCCCGTGGCTGCGTCGAGGTCCGCGAACACGCCGCCGCCGGGGCCCGCCGCGGGCGGGTTGAGGTCTTCCCAGAAGCCCGCGATGCGCGTGGGGCCTGCAAGCAACGCAGCAACCGTCGGGTTGAACGGAGCGCCCGGGTTGATGTTGCCCAACGTGAGGAAGCCGTTCGAGCAGACCTGGATGCGGTTCACCTGCAGACCGTTGAACGGGAACGAGAACGGCAGGTTGACGGGCACCGTCTGGTCGTCACCGAGCGCGAGATTGTTGGTGAAGCCGGAGAACCACGTCGGCGACACGTCGGGACGCGCAACGAAGGTCTGCGCGCCTGCCGGAGTGAAGCTCAGCGAGCGGCCCGACAGGTCGGCCGGGTTGGCCGCGGAGAACTGCTCGTAGAGCGACGGCGCTGCAATCGGGCAGCCCAGGCCGAAGGATTCCGCACGCGCCGGGTGCGGCAGTTGGTTGGGCACGCATGCGACCTCGGTGATCGCGTAGCCCACTCCACCCGACGTCCACTGCATGCGCGTGTTGCCGTAGCCGACAGGCGCGTTGCCGAGCAGATTGATTTCTTCGGCGAAGCTGTCCGAGTTGACGAGGAACGGACGCGTGGCGAACGAGATCGCCGACGTCGTTGCGCCGCCGCCTGCGCTCGCGCCGATGAGCACTGTGCCACCGATCGAAGGAGCGGTGGTCACGCCGTAGGTCACCGTGATGTTGTTCGACGCGTCGAGAACGATCTGGATGTCGTTCGGCTCCGTCGAGCCCGCGGGGAGCACGCCAGCCCAAGTGACCTTGGCGAAGCCCGGCGTGGAGTTGTCGAAGTAGACCTTTCCGCTGCCTGCAGCCGCTGGATTGAAGTCGCTCCAGAGCGGGCAGATGCGCGGCGCGCCGCTGCTGAGTTCTGCTTCGCTAGGAGTGGGGTCGCCGCCCGTCACGCTCGTGGCGCCGAGCCAGACGTAGCCGTTCGAGCACACGCAGATCTGCGTGTAGGGGACGCCGGCGTAGGTGAACGTGAAGCCGAGCGATAGGCCCTGCACCGTGTCGTCATCGCCGAGTTCGAGGCTCGTGCCGAGTGTCGAGTTGAAGCAGGGGATCTGAGCGGTGAGGGGTGCAGCGAGTGCTGCAGAGAGCAAGGTGAGGGTGAGTTTACGAATCATGAGTTGGCAGGCTTTGGTGCTGCGTCTCAGGAGTCGAAGCCACTTCGCGACCCTCCTCCCTTGGCGCTTCTGCGGCGGGACGTTAGCGACACGCGTTCCAACGAAAAGCGCGAAGTGGCAAGTGCCAAAAAATCCATGCTGGGTTTGGCCAAGGCAAAACGCAGTCAAAGGCTCCCCAATGCAAAACCTCCGAGGCAGCCCGCCTGGGCGACCTTGGAGGTTCATGTAGAGCAGTCAGGCCGCGACGCGCTTTCGGTCAAAGCCCGAACGTCCATCGCAGGCCATTCGACACGCGATACCCAAAGGTGTTCGCGCCAAGGTCGCTGCTCACCGCCTGCGCCATGAGGATTGCGCCATATGCCGATTGATCGAGTGGCAGCGAGAGCGACCACGACGTGGTTGGGTTCCCCATCGATGCATTGAGGAACGACGCGATCTCAGGCAGAGCGAGGTGCGCACTGCAGCCCACGAGCCCCAGTGCATCGAGAGACACTGCAGGAACCTCAGTGCCGAGCAACAGGATCGTGATCGCGCCGTTGGGCAGCGGCGCGATGCCGTTTGCAGTGAGCGTGAATGTGCTGCCGAGCGAAGGAACTGAGCCGACATTGGCCGCAAGCGACAGCGGCACGCTGCGGCATCCGAGGTTGAGGTTTTGGATCGTGGAGAGATCGCTCGCGGCCGGGGTCGGTGCGCCTAACCCACTCGAGTAACCAACGAGGCTCTGCACGCCTGTCGCGGCGACGCTTTGCCAACGCATCGTGAAGCGCCCCGTCGGCGACAACGCGATCTGGAACGTGTTGGGCGTCGTGCTGCCATGCGTGTAGACGCCGTTCCACGTGATCACGTAGTCACCGGTGGTCGCATCGGAGTCTGCGAACACGCGGCCGCTGCCGATGGCTGTCGGATTGAGGTCGCACCAAAGCGCTGCGATCCGCGGCGGCCCGCTCGCGAGCGCCGATGGTGAGGGACTGCAGCAGCCAGGCCCTGGGTTGCGCGCGCCGAGAGCCAGGAAGCCGTTCGACGAGATCCAGATCGTCTGCGTCGATGCGCCGCCGTGCGGGAACGCAAATGGCAGTGTGTGTTGTGCCACTGCATCGTCGCTGAGTTCGAGGTCGTTCGCGTGCGCGACAAAGAACGTCGGCGACACGCCGCTCGCGACGGAGTAGCCGCCGCAGCCGTTGGGCGTGAAGCTCCTGTTGCGGTTGCTGAGGTCCAGGGCGCCCGGCGCGAAGGTCTCGTAGATCGTGAGCCCCGTGCTTGTGGGGCAGCCGACCCCAACCGTCGTCGCTGCGGCCGGCAACGGAAGCGCGTTGGTTGTGCATGGCTGCGAGGTCCCCGCGTAGCCATTGCCCGAAGGCGTGAACGTCCACGTCACAGCCGCGTAGGGAATGGCGAACGTCGTGCTCGCCGCGAGGACTTGCGCGAAGTTGGCGGACGGCAGCGTCATCGGCATCGAAGCAAAGTTGACGAGGTTCGATGCGGCGCCTGCGCCAGGGCTCGCGCCGATGACATAGTTCATGTTGGTCGTGCCCGCAGTCGCTGCATTGCCGTAGGTCACGCGAATGCGGTCTGCGCTGTCGAGTTCGACCTGGAAGCTTGTCCTCGTCGTCGTGCCGTAGGGGTAGACGCCAGCCCACGTGATGCGTGCGACGCCGGGAGTTGGCGTTCCGAAGTAGATGTGCCCCGAGCCCGCTGCGCCTGGATTGAAGTCGCCCCACAACGGGCAGATGCGCGGGGACAGAGCCAGCAACTCCGCTTCGCTCGGGGTGCTATCGGGCTCCGTCGCGCTATCGCCGAGCCAGATGTAGCCGTTGGAGCAGACGGTGATCGTCGTGTAGGCGACACCTGCGTAGTGGAATGAGAACCCCAGAGGCAGCGGCGCCGAGTTTGACTCGTCGCTCAGTTGAAGGTCGCGGCCGACGCTCGCGGAGAGGCAGGGGCTCTGTGCGTTCGTGAGCGCGATCGTCACTGCAGTGGCGATGCAAGAAAGGAAGCGGCGATAGGCCATCATGGTTTGTCGTGGGCGGTGGCGAGGCGTTTTCACGACGCGCTCAAGCCTGTGCATCGAAGGCCGCTTGACGCCGCGATGCAGTGCGCAGCCGGCCGTATGCCGCGCGCGCAGTGGGCCCAGGCAAAACGACGCCGCCGAGGCAACCCGCGTGGGGTTGCCTCGGCGGCGTGGGGGCAGGCACCCGATGTGCGTCAGTCGATCAGAGACCGATCGTCCAGCGCACGCCGTTGGAAGCACGGAACCCGAACGCGTTCGCGGTCAGGTCATCGCTCACTGCCTGCGACATCAGCGTCACGCCGGCGAAGGCCGCGGCGTTGGGGACGTTGATCAGGTAGCTCGTCGTCGGCGCGCCGAGCGTGAGGTTGAAGAACGAGAGCAGCTCAGGCAGCTGGACGTAGGCCGTGCAGCCCGTGAGGCCCAGCGCGTCGAGCGGGATGCCGCCGGGGATCTCGTTGCTGATCAGCAGGATCGAGAACACGCCGTTTGGCAGCGCTGCGATGTTGTTGGCGTCGAGCGTGAACGCGCCGCCGAGCGTCGGCGTCGAGCCCGTCGGGACCGTGAGGGTCAGCGGGCGGCGGACCTGGCCGGGCACCGTTGCGCCGTTGGTCGCCGACAGATCTTGCGAGCCATTGTCCGGCGCGCCGTTGCCCCCGGAGTAACCCGCGAGGAAGAAGCCCGTGCCGAGCGTGACCGACTGCCAGCGGAGCGTGAACTGGCCCGTCGGCGACAGCGCGATCTGGAACGTGTTGGGGACCGTCGCGCCGAACTCGACGACGCCGTTCCACGACACCACGAAGTCACCCGTGGCGAGGTCCTGGCCCGTCGTGATCGTGCCACCTGCGGCGGGGTTCAGGTCTTCCCACCAGCCCGCGATCATCGCAGGGCCGGCGACGAGGTCGACCGGATCACCCGTGCAGCACAGCGAGGTTGGATCCGTGCCGCCGATCGTCAAGAAGCCGTTCGACGAGACGTAGATCGAGCTCTCCGTCGTGCCGTTGTAGGGGAACGGGAAGGGCAGGGCGACGAGGTGCGTCGTGTCGTCACCGGCGGGGATCGTCGCGGTGTTGGCCGTCGACCACAGTGGCGAGAGGCCCTGCAGTGCGACGTAGTCCGTGCCCGACGGCAAGAACGTCAGGTCGCGGCCGCTGAGGTCTGCGGGGTTGGCGGTGTCGAAGACCTCGTAGAGGGTTGGCGACAAGAGGCCAGGGCAACCAGCGCCGACGAGGGTCGCCGATGCGACGTTGGGCGTGCACGCGATGTCTTGGAGCACGAAGCCCGGCGACGTCGGCAAGAACTGCATCTTCGTGTTCGAATACGGCAGCAACTGACCCGGCGTGCGCAGGATCACATCCGCAAACGTGTTCGACGTGATGACCTGCGGGCGCGTCGCCAGCGAGATCACATTCGACGTGGCGCCAGCACCCGTGCTCGCGCCGATGATCGAGGTGTTGGCCTGGAAGGTCGACGGCGTGCCGAGCTGGCCGTAGGTCACCGTGATCGCGTTCGACGCGTCGAGGCGGAGCTGGAACGTGCTCGGGATCGTCGTGCCGTAGGTGTAGACGCGGAACCAAGTCAGCGTCATCACGCCCGGCGTCGAGGTGTCCATGAACACCTGGCCGCTACCCGGCAGCGTTGGGTTGAAGTCCATCCACAGCGGGCAGATGCGCGGCTGTGCGCTTGCGAGCAACTCGGCGTTGGTCGGCGAGTAGTCGCCGCCCGTCGCCGTGGCGACGTTGGTCGAGCCGAGCAGCAGGTAGCCATTCGCGCACACGGAGACATCCGTGTATGGCACGCCGGCATAGGTGAACGTGAAGCCGAGCGGCAGCGGCGCCGTGATCTGGTCGTCGCCCAACGTGAGCACGGGGCCGAAGTTCGTGTCAAAGCACGGGCCTTGCGCGGCCGCCGTCACGGCGAGGGCCGCCGTGGCAACAGAGGAGAGGAGTTTGCGAATCATGGAGTTCCTTTGGGACGGGGTTGGCAGGCAATGCCTACGCCCAGGACCAGATGCGACGAATCGCATGGGGGAGAGGTTCCCTGGTGCAGCAGTAAGAACAGTCTGCCATGAAACGACAACGCCGTGGTTGCCGCATTGCAGCAACCACGGCGTCTTGCGTCGGACCGTCAGATCCGCGTCAGGTTCCGTGAGGAACCACTACGTCACAGACCCAGGTTCCAGCGCAGACCGTTCGACACGCGGTAGCCGAAGGCGTTCGCGGTGAGGTCGTCGCTGATCGCCTGCGACATGAGGCTGAGGCCGTAGAACGCGCTGCCCGACGGGATCGCAACCGGGAACGTCGTCGTCGCGGCGCCGAGCGTCAGGTTGAAGAACGACGCGATCTCAGGCAGCTGGACGTAGGCCGTGCAGCCCG
Organism: uncultured Planctomycetota bacterium; assembly: GCA_903925435.1. Lineage (GTDB taxonomy): Bacteria > Planctomycetota > UBA1135 > UBA1135 > UBA2386 > SXPK01. Next base: position 5,694 of record CAIYFF010000146.1, read on the forward strand.
TGAGGCCCAGCACGTCGAGCGGGATGCCGCCGGGGACTTCCGTGCTGATCAACAGGATCGTGAACACGCCGTTCGGCAGGCTCTGGATGTTGCTCGCGTTGACCGTGAACGTGCCGCCGACTTGAGGGGCCGAGCCCGCGGCTGCCGCGATCGTGAGCGGACGGACGACCGTCGTGCTGACGGTGCGGCCGTTGACTGCCGACAGGTCCGAAACACCCGGGTCCGCCGAGTTGCCGCCGGAC